>JAJQAW010000254.1 GCA_021203585.1 Rikenellaceae bacterium | reverse complement strand
GTCCACAGCAGATTTTTATGGGGATAAGCGGCGATCAATCCGGCCTGCTGTCCATCGCCTACCACTACGAACCGGTAGTCGGCACTACCGGCGAAACGTTCGGCCAGGGTCAAAAATTCCGGTAATCCTTTGCCCGGTTTCAGCGCTCCGGAGAATAAAACGATCCGTTGTCCCGGTTCTATAGAGTATCGATTCCGGACTTTTTCCCGGATCGCCGCTCTCTCGGAGAGGGCGTATCGGGGCAGGTAAAAATTAGGAATGAATTCGACCGGTATCCGAATGTACCGCTCGACCAGCGATTCGGTCATCGGAGTGATCCGGATAAATCCCGTGCAAAGCCGGTTGATGATCCGGGCAAGCAGCTTAAACTTCCATTCGGCATAGGGCAAGTGTTGAATATAAACGATCCGTTTAGCGCGCAGGCGGAAAAAGGAGCGCAAAACCAACAGCCGAAAAAGATTTCGGTTGGAATGGACAAACAGATAATCCGCCCTTCGGATTTCCTTCGGATCGATTCGGTGCCGAATATCGGCATAACGGGAAGCAAAGGCGGAAAAATGCGCCGAATCCGGTTTTCCGCAAAGCGTGGACCGAACTCCCCAGCTGGCCATGGAGCGGGCATAATTCAAAGCCACGCTCTCCGCGCCGCCGAAGCGAATACGGTCCAACAGATGCAAGGCGCGTTTCATAATCGAATTTGTGACTGGAGTCGCCGGGCAATCTTCCCGGTGGATAATTCCTGCTGCATTCGGTATACCTGTTCCATTTGCAAGCCATAGGAGATGCGATCGAACCTACGACAGATTTGCCGGATAGCAGTAGCCATTTGCTCGAGCGAATCGAAAATCTCCCCGCAACCGGGAAAACGGTCGGCATAGGAGCGGACAAAGGAAGACCCGAGCGACAGAAAGGGAGTAACCGAACGAACCGTGTCAAAGAACGAGCCGCTGGCCGTGGCCCGTCCCTGAGTTTCATCGCGTAATAAAAGGGTGTAATGCAGCGCGTGCAGTTTTCGATCCATCGATTCCTGGGAAACAAACTCCTTCTGCCAGTTCACCCATCGGTTCGTCTGCGGAAGAAGTTCCGGATCGAGCCGGCCGATCAGGTGAATTTCAACTTTTCCCGCTTCGATTTCCTGTCGAAGCAAGATTCCGAGCCGAAATAATTTTTCCGTACCTTTAGACCGGTTTCCTATCCCGAGCTGCCCCAACCGCAAGGGAGGCGCAAAGGGAGCAGCGGGAACCTGCGGCCCGTAATCATACGGATGATCGATCACAATGGGCGGCAGAATTTCGGGAAAAAAGGATTTTACTCCCTGATAAACAGGCTCTCCCAATACAATATATCGGTTTTGTCTATCCCTACGCAAGAGCGGAAGATGGAGCCGGAAATAATATTTGGTGCTCCGCAACGAAGTGTCGGGCAGCAGGGCTTCGAGCTGTCCGTGCAAGGCGATGTATACTTTTCTGCGCAGCCACCGATTCAGAGCCACGATGATCCAATGGGTCACAGGCAGCAGATTGGTGATGAATAATACATCCGCCTTCCGGGTTCGCAACAACAGCCACAGCCCATACACGCCGCCCAGCAAATCCCGCCAGGGGAGGGTACGCTTGACGGCACGGGGAAACACCGGAAACGGACAATAAAGAACATCGGCTCCGGCAGCCCGTTCGCTGCAGTTAGCCACATGCTCTTTCTCGGCAAAAAATCGGCACCGGGAGCGTGGATAAAGATGTTTCCATATCTGAATAAAACCGGTATTCACACCTGCGTGCAGGGGACCGGTCATGGATAATTCTGCGATGTGGATGTTTTTCGGATTCATGGTTATCGATTCAGGTAAAAGCGTTCGAATTCCCCCCACCCGCTCCTCGTACCGTTGCACTCCCCACAACAGATTATCGTACCGGTAAAGCGGAATAGCGGTCATGCCGGCCATTTTAAGCAGACAATATCCGTACAGAACCCACCGGAACACGGCACGTTTGAAGCGGCTCAGCAGGATCTCATAGATCTCGGGCACAAGCACCCAGTAAGAACAGACGAATAGCAGCGAGGTTCGTGCGGCCAATTCCCGCATTTCGGACAGAAAAAAGAATGCGGCGAAATAGAACAGATATAGGTTCAGGAATGGGGTATGGAAGCCTTTACCGACCATCAGTCTGCGGTAAAATACCAGCACGATCAAACCGGTAAAAATCCGTTCCACATAGCCGATCGACCATCCATAGGGAACATCGTATAATTCATGGCCCACATACTGCACCAAATAGAGCTGCAGCCGGCCCCCTACCGCCTCACCCCATTGTTCCAGCAGAGGCCGGACAATCTCCAGCCGGAAAAGGAAAACCACATTCCCCAACAAAAAGACCCATACAAAGAGCCAACGGGGCCACGGCCTGCGAATAAACCCGTAAAGCAAGATATAAATCAGTGAGGAGAGGTGAAAACTCATTCCTACCAGATTCAGGGTCACATAAGGAATCGGCCGGCGTTCGATCACATACCGGATCGACAGTAGAAACAGACCGACCGAACGGGAATTCCGCACCAATTCGCACAAGGTGAGACCGCCCATAATGAAAAACAGAAGAAATCCCAGGGTGTACCAAGACACATACCGGTTTAGGAACACATGGAGTATGACCATATCCAAACAGGCGTTCAGAAAGACGAAAAAATGATAATCGTTCCACAAACTCTTTACCGCGGTAGCAAACACCAGGAACCCGATTTCCTGAAAATTTCCGGATCGAAATTCCTCCCACTGACCGGAAAACAGCGTGGGAATCTGTTCGAAAATGATCCGGTAATTGTACCAATCGGTACCGATATAGCCCCGTAAACCGATGAACAGCAGGTACAGAATTATACATCCGTAATGCGTGTACCGTACCGTAGCCCGATTTCTCTTCCCGACACGTTCCATGACGGTCAGCATCATCAACAGAGTGACGAACAGGAGGTATGGTAAAGAATAGTTCACCCTTTACTGACTTTTTCCGGAATTATCCCCACCCCTTTTCGTTGGCAATCGGCCCATCCGTCGCGGAATCCCCGACGGCAAGCCAGCCATTGTTTTCGACGGAAGGTAAAGGTGCGAATCCCGAAAAGCAGCAGCAGGTTCACCCCAAACACATAATTTCGATACGCCCCCGAGTGGTGTTTATCGGTATACACCAGCAAATTACGAGACAACCAATATTGCGCCGCCGGAGAGACGGCTCCGATGGAAGAACCTTCCTTATGGGAGAGAACCGCTTGCGGAATGTACCAGAGCGGTATGCCCGCATCGGAGGCACGCCGGATGAAATCCGAATCGTCGTAGTAAATAAAATACCGCTCGTCCATCAACCCGATCCGGTCGAAGACCGAACTGTGGATCATCAGACAGCAACTCGGCGCATATTCGGTGGGAGCCGGATCGGCCTGTCGATCCGTTTTGCAATGGAGGGTCCCACCGCGCAACCGGTTCCATCTCCCTCCGGCATACCAGATTTTGCCACTGCCATGATAGAGGATTTTCGGCGCCGCGATTTCCACCTGCCGAAGCACCGACTCGCCCAGCAACCGAGCCAGTGTATCGGGAAACCAGACCGTATCGTTGTTCGAAAGGAGAATCCATCGGCAGCCATCCTTCCGAGCGGCCCGTATACCCAGGTTGTTTCCCTGTGCGATTCCGCCGTTTCGCCGGTTGCGAATGAAAACCGTCCGGAAACCGACCTGCCGGGCCATTTCCTCCGCCTAGGCCAGGGATTGGTCCAAAGAGGCGTTGTCCACCACATATAATCGGAAATCCCGGTAGGATTGCCGGTCCAGCGAACGGAAAAAATCCGGTAAGACCTCCCTGCTGTTGTACAATACTGTTACGATGTCTATTTTCTCCATTCGGTTCGGTTTTTCCGGAACAATCCGAGGCTTCAGCAGTTTATCCATTGTTTCCGGTCCGAATCATAGGTACGCAGGACACGGGCCGGAGCTCCGGCAACCACACAATAATTCGGAATATCCTTCGTGACTACCGCATTGGCTCCCACCATACAATGTTTCCCCACTCGGACTCCGAGGATGGCGGCGTGTTGACCGATCCAGCTGCCTTCCCCGATCGATACCTCGCCCACCGTGCGCGCCGGTTGATCGATGATGGGGCGATCCGGATCTTCGTAACCGTGGGTGCAATCGGTGATGTATACTCCGCTCCCCATCAATATCTTCGGACCGATGACGATCTTGCGGGTAGCATAAATGTGGTAGAAATAACCGATCGAACTCCCGGCGCCGATACGCAGTTCACACCCTTTCCGATCCAGCGGACGTGCTTCCAACCAACCGCTTTCTTTCACGACCGCTCCGGCGCCTATGTGGATATACTTTGCTCCCCGCAGGCAAATCGGCCGCCGAAGAGACGCATGGCGGCCGAATGAACCGAAACGTTGCCGGTAAACGGACCGTAAAATCACCCTATTCCATATTCTCCACCAGAGATTCATCGGCCTGCCGTTTTTGCATAAATACTTCGATATCTTCCATCTCCATAGCATGAGCTTTTACCCATTCCCAGCTGTTGTCCCACCACCGGAGATTTAATAAAAAGCGAATCTGGCTTTCGTTGAAGCGTTTGCGGATCGGACGGGCCGGTACCCCGGCCACGATGGTATAGGGATCCACATTGCGTGTAACCACCGCACCCGCTCCGATCACCGCACCGTGACCGATGACCAGGTCGTCCATAATCGTAACACCGCAGCCGATCCAGACATCGTGACCGATGAGCACATTGAAATGTGCTCCGACTTTTTGGTATAACGTACACCGGTCCGGGCCCCGGTGCAGGGTAAATCCCAACGTGCCGGTGGTATCGGTCAACAACAATCCGCTGGTCGAAACAAACCGGCGGACCGGATGGTTGCCCAAACCGATCCGTACTCCCTCTCCGATACTGCACCAGCGGCCAATCCGGGCGCCCTGTATGATACTCTCCCGATTGATGTAAGTTTCCAGTCCCAACTCCGATTCGGACAACCGCACGCGGCTTCGCAACGCATTATATCCTTCGAAGCGGCAATCGTACACCTTTGTTCCGGGGAAAAAAGTCACCGGCCCGGCTGCTTTTTTATACCTCAATTTACGGGGCAAATGGGTAAGCGGAAAGCATAAGCC
>JAJQAW010000188.1 GCA_021203585.1 Rikenellaceae bacterium | reverse complement strand
TCCGGTAAATTTCCATGCGCTGTAAATCCGATTGTGCGATACGATTTAAGCTCCGGGCTTTATGGGCTCTGTGGTGGCTTGCGGCCATACCGGCGGCTCGGGGCGCCGCGCCTGCAGAATTACCGCAGGAGGTTTTTCCTGCCGCCGCCGATACGGTATTGTTGGCTTATGAACCGGCTCCGGCGACGGAGCGCACCGATCTGGCCAGCCTTTTATTCCGGTATTCCGGAATTTTCGGACGGGAACCCGCCGCTTCATCCGGTCGCCTGGCTTCCCTCCCGGAACAGGTTTCATGGATCGAATGGGGTGTGCCGTTGCGCCAATTCAACCACCTGCTGGCTGTTGGTTTCCGTCCGGGATACATCGCGCCCAGCCATGAATTTTTGCGGGGAGTGAACCATGCCTGGAAACCCATCGATTCCTCCGTTTCCTTTCACCTCCAATATGCCTTCCAGTTTCGGCCCGATACTCCCGTCGGACGCATTTACGGCTCCGCTTACCAGGGAATCGGGGTGGGGTGGTACTCTTTTTTCGATCGGCAGCAATTGGGAGACCCGTTGGCCGTTTATCTACTCCAGGGTGCGCAAATCGCGCTCTTCAATCCCCGGTTATCGTTAAATTACGAATGGAATTTCGGCCTTTCCTTCGGTTGGGAACCCTTCCACGCGATCCGGAATGAGTACAACCGCATCATCGGTTCTCGGATCAACGCCTACCTCAATGCCAATTTTTACCTCAATTGGCTTCTTTCCCACCGGCTCGATCTGACGGCAGGGGTAACGCTGACCCATTTTTCCAACGGGAGTACACGGCTCCCCAATTCAGGGCTCAATACCATCGGAGGGAAAGTAGGTCTGGTGTACCATTTTAACCGGGAAGAACCCGCTTTATTTCGGGCCGACCGCTTCATTCCCCCTTTCAGGCGGCATATGACCTATGATTTGGTTTTGTTCGGCTCCTGGAAAGAAAAAGGAATTCTCCGGCAAGAGGGAGCCTTGCCCGTGGCGCTTTCTTTGCGGGGAGTGTACGGGTTTAATTTTTCTCCGATGTACAATCTGGGGTATAAATTCCGGGTCGGTTTTTCCTTAGACGGGGTTTACGACGGTTCGAGCAATGTGGAAATGGAATGGAGTTCGATGCAGGGGCAGGATGTTTTCGTTTTTCCGGCCAAAACCAAACAAATGGCCTTAGGCGTTTCGGCCCGTGCGGAGTACGTGATGCCCTATTTTACGGTAGGAGTCGGAATGGGAACCAATGTGGTGCACGGAGGCGGGGACCTGAATACCTTCTATCAGGTATTGGCCCTCAAAATAGCCGTCACGCGCAATTCTTTTTTACACATCGGATACAGTCTGAAGCAATTCCAGTCTCCAAACTTTTTGATGCTGGGCATCGGTTACCGTTTCAACAACCGGCCTAAATCTTGCCGCCCGTAATTCCCGGTCCTGAACACCAGGCTCCTGAAACCGTCCTCTCCGGATGGCCCGCGAATCGGTCGAAGAGCCGGCAGACTATCCGTTCGGGGAATGAAGGCCCGGAGAAATTAGGGCTGCAGCGCCATCCAAAGCATATCCTTCAACCGGTCGATCTGGTAACCGATAACCGAGGAGATGAACACGTGGGGAATTCCCGGAGGAAGGGTCTTTTCGATCTCTCGAGTCAGTTCGTCATCCAGCATATCCGATTTGGTAATGGCCAGTAGCCTGGATTTGTCAAGCAGTTCCGGATTATACTGCTCCAGTTCGTTGAGTAGAATGCCGTATTCCTTTTCGATATCGTCGGAATCGGCGGGGATCATAAACAACAAAATCGAATTGTGCTCGATGTGGCGCAGAAAGCGGTGCCCGATTCCGCGGCCCTGATGCGCTCCTTCGATGATCCCCGGAATATCGGCCATCACGAAGGATTTATGGTCGCGGTAGGAGACGATTCCCAGGTTCGGTTCGAGGGTGGTGAAGGCATAATTGGCAATCTTCGGTTTGGCGGCCGAAACCACCGAGAGCAGGGTCGATTTACCGGCATTCGGAAATCCCACCAGGCCGACGTCCGCCAGCACTTTGAGTTCCAAAATAAACCAGCCTTCCTGCGACTCCTCTCCGGGTTGCGCGTAGCGCGGAGCCTGGTTGGTCGCTGACCGAAAATGCCAGTTACCCAAGCCTCCCCGGCCTCCCTTCAGCAGTACGAACTCTTCTCCGTCTTCCGTCACTTCGCCCACCGTCCGACGGGTTTCCGGATCGCGCACCACCGTTCCCAACGGTACGTCGATGTACACGTTCGCTCCGTTTTTGCCGTGCGCCCGAGCGCCGTGGCCGCAGTCGCCGTTTTCGGCAAAAATATGCCGTTGGTATTTCAAATGGATCAGGGTCCAGTACTGGCTGTTGCCGCGCAAAATAATGCTTCCGCCTGTTCCGCCGTCGCCGCCGTCGGGTCCGCCGAATTCCACGAACTTTTCGCGGCGGAAATGGCACGAACCGTTTCCTCCGGCACCGGAACGGACAAAGATTTTAACATAATCGACAAAGTTGGAAGAGGCCATATCGTTCGGTAATTACGGCCTAAAGATAGAACAATTAGCCGACCCGCCCAAATCCGGCCGGTACCGGTGCGCAAAAAGGGCGGACGAGTACCCAATCTCATCCGCCCCGACGGGTTGTTTTATGTGGTGTACTTAATAACTGAACTGTTCGATGCTCCCCATTAGGTTGGTGCTCTGCTTGAAAATTTCCGGAATCCCTTTGTAAAAAATAACGGAATTGCTTCCCGCTTTGGCTTCCAGCCGTTCGGTGGCCCACACAAAAACTTCTCCGTTCAGCGTCGAGTTGACGACGGCCGAGCGGGATTCCACGCCGCGGGCGTCGATTTTCGATTTCGAGGCCGCGCTGATATGCAGGTATAGGGTGTTGCCGGAGAGCGAGGCCGCTGAATTTCCTTCCGCATGGACGGTAAAATCTTTAGCCTGTACACCGATCGTGACATTCGCCCCGTTGGCCAGTTTCAGTTCGAAGAGATCCGATTGAATGGGGTTTTCGGTGCGTACGGAGGAGGATACCACATCCAGCGCATCGATTTGTTTGTAAATAATCTTTACATCGGCCGAAGCTTGCTGCCGGGTATTGGCGCGAAGCCGGAGCGCCAATTTTCTGTCGGTAGTGCTCCAAGTAAAACGGTCCGCATCCGTATTGTGGAGAGTGACCTCGAAACTATTCTCCTCTCCCTGTTCGAGTACCACGTTGAGCGTGCCGTTCAACGAGATTTGGTTGAAATCATTCAATTTATGAGAAACCACTTCCTGGGCTGTTGCCGCTCCCGCGCAAAGGAAAACGGCGGTAAGCAAAACGAGTTTTTTCATCTTCAACATTAACTGGTTCTACATGTATTAATCAGGGTCAAATATAACAAAAAAACGCGGAAACTCCCTTTTTCGTCCGCTTCCTGTGAAGTTATACACTCCGGGGACAGAAAATCCGACTTTCCGGACACCCGTACCTGTTCCGTTTTTTAGTTGTTGCGGGCCGGAGGAACTTCCATCAACAGGATTTCCGCATCGGTGAGGGCCCGGAGGTAGATGCGGGGAACTTCGGATAGGCCCAGCCCGTCCCTTTCCGACAATTCGATGCCTTCGTTCACCCTCACCCGTCCCCGGATCACGAAGAGGTAGATGCCGGTGCTTCGGGATGATTTCAGGTTGTATCCGATTTCTCTGCCTGCCGGAAGAACTCCCATCCGGAACCAGGCTTGCTGGTGAATTCCGACCGAATCTTCGCCGCCTGGGTCGGGTGAAACGATTTCGGTTCATTTCCCCGGCTCTAACCCCACCGATATTTTCTGGTACCGCGGAGCCAGTTCTCCCCGATCGGGGAGCACCCAAATTTGAAGAAATTGCACCGGTTTATCGGGGTTTTTATTATATTCGCTATGGCGGAGACCGGTACCGGCGCTCATTACCTGGATGTGGCCTTTGCGGAGCACCTCCTCGTTACCCAGGCCATCGACATGGACCAGTTCGCCGTGTAGGGGAATGGTGATGATTTCCATGTTGTGGGGCGCGTGCAGCCCGATGCCTTCGCCACCTTCCAGCGTACCGTCGTTCAGCACCCGCAGGGCGCCGAAATGAATCCGTTGGGGATGAAAATACTCGGCAAAGCTGAATGTATGGTAAGTTCGGAGACCGCCGCGAGAGAAAAATCCCCGGCTTTTGGCACGGTGTATGAAGACCTTCATTTGGTTAAATGCTAATGGTTCAGGCCACAGCAACTCAAAATCTATGCCGGAGCAAAAAAGCGTTGGAATCGCAGGAGAGAATTATAGAAGATACACTGACGGCGAAGTGAAAAACGCACCGCACGCATAAAAGGAATGTTTATCGATAAAAACAACGGTTATGAAGCGATTTTTCCGGGAGAACCAGGGAATTTGGACCGGTATTTTTTCCATCGTATTGGGCATCATCATGGTGGCCTGGCCGGGGCTCACCACCCGGATGATCGTGGTCATCCTGGGTATCCTGCTGATGCTGACCGGGCTGCTGCTGGCCGTGGGTTTTTTGCGCCGCCGCAGCCACGGCACGGCGCTCCGAATGCCGCTCACTCCTTCGATCAGTTTTTTGGTCGGATTATCGATGGTTGCCATGCCCCAATTGTTCATCCATATCCTGATGATCGTATTCGGCATTCTGCTTACCATCGGGGGGATCGATCAGTTGGTTTCCCTGGCTACGGCGCGGCGCTACGGACTTTCGATTCCGTGGTTTTTCTTCATCACTCCTGCCGTGATTCTATTGATCGGGCTGTACATCATGTTTTCTCCCTCCCTTTCCGCCAGCGGCTTTATGATGCTGTTCGGGATCACGGCGATCGTGTTCGGGGTGATCGTGCTCTATGACGAACATATGTTGAACCGGGCGGTAAAAACCGTCCAAGCCATCGAAGTACATGATGAAGAAGAATCTTTTTGATATACAGGCGGTAAGAAATACCCATACCGAGCAATTCGATATTTTGCTCGAGCAGGGAGAAGTCGGACTGCCGGGGGGATTCCGGCTGGAGCGAATTTTATCTTTCGGCCAAACGACACCGGAAAACCAATGGTACGACCAGTCGTGGTCGGAATGGGTAGCGGTCCTTCGCGGGATGGCGGTTCTGGTCTACGAGGACGGGGAGTCGGTGACCCTGCGGGTCGGCGAC
>JAJQAW010000376.1 GCA_021203585.1 Rikenellaceae bacterium | reverse complement strand
GTTCCCTCTCTCGTTTTTTTATGCTCCGATGATCCGGAGGATCGTCGGTTGCCCGCCGCACCCGGCACCATTTCATCTTATAGTTTTTCCCAGGTCTCGTGTCATCGCTCATAGCTTCGGCGATGCGAAGTTTCTTATTCCGCTGCTCCGGTAAGCGATTCTTACCGAGTTTTCCGCCTGTTCTAGCACCGGTGTAAATGGAAGTGATGGGAAAATAGTTGTAAAAATGATCGGTTTTGTCTAATTTAGTGGCAGGTTATTCGGATCAATAGGCACTCCCGCAGATGAAATCCCCTTTATAACCGGTTCGTACGAGTACCCGATACGAAGATTGTGTTTCCCCCTATTGAGTATCGTTTCGGTTTCGATCAGAGACCTTATTCAATGAATGAATTGAAAAAAAGCTTGCCGGGAAGTATGTCCATGTTATGTATCGACAGTGAAAATGATTTTCGCAAATGTTTCGATGAATATTATATTCCCCTGTGTATATTCGCCGAACGATTTGTCGGAGAGCGTGCGGTAGCTTCGGATATCGTACAAGAATGTTTCATCGCACTTTGGCACAAACGCAAAGGCTTCGATCGGTTGGAAGCGGTGCGGTTCTGCCTGTATACGGCAGTCCGAAACCGGGGGCTGAACGAATTGAGCCGCCGCAAGACCGCAGAGCATTACCGACAGACTCTGAAAGAGCGGTTCGACGAAGCTTTTTTCCGGGATCAGGTGATCGAACAGGAACTCTACCGGATGGTGAACGCCTTGATTTCCGCTTTACCCGGCAATGCCGCAGTGTCATGAGGTTGGCTCTACAGGGGTATAAAAATGCCGAGATCGCCCGGGAGCTCGGGATCGCCGAAGGTACGGTTCATTCCCACAAGAAACTGGGATATAAAAAATTGAACAGCGGTTTAAAACCGACCGATTTTTTTAAGCTATTGATATACAGTTTCTTCGTTTAGAATTCCTTCCCATCCGGATTTTTTTTTAAAAAATGGCTCTTCGATTACCCCGTTTTTCCCTTTCATCTGTTTTACCGGTAGAAACCGTAAGCAAATATACACATGATGACCTATCACCGCATAGCTCGAATCATTGCCAAAACCCTGGCGGAGCAGGCGAGCGAGGATGAAATCAGGCATCTCCATGCGTGGCTCGATGCGGGCGCCGATCATCGGGCGTTGTAGGAACGGTGGACGGCTCCGGAACATTGGAAGGAAGTGGAAACGATGGCCGGCCGGTATGATAAATCTGCGGCCTGGGAAAAGCTGCAGAGTCGGATGGGAGTCTCCCCTCGTAAATTTCCGGTCCGCCTGGCGGGATGGACCGTCGGCGTTGCGGCAATCCTGTCGCTGCTACTGGCTATTCCCTCTCTCTGGAATAAAAAACAGGAGCATGCCGCGGTAGAAATCATCGCTCCAGGAACTTTCAAAGCCCGGCTTACCCTGACCGACGGTTCGGTACTATACCTCGATTCGGACCACGCCGCAGACCCGCTCGAACAAAGGTTGAGTGAAAGCGGAGTATTGCTTTCGGAGGCCACTCTGGATTATGCACACGGTTCGGCCCCTTTGCAAACGATCGATTACCACTTACTCGAAGTACCCCGGGGCGGCGAATGCAAGGTCATCCTGAGCGATGGTACGCAGGTATGGCTGAATTCCATGAGTTCCCTGCGTTATCCGGCTCGATTCACCGGTCCGGTGCGGGAAGTCATCCTCACGGGCGAAGCCTACTTCGACGTGGCTAAAAGCGAAACTCCCTTTATGGTACGGACCCAAAACCTAGGCATCCGGGTACTCGGCACTTCTTTCAATCTCTCGGCGTATGACAATAATCCGGCTGCGGCCGCAACCCTGGTCAGCGGCTCCATATCCGCTTTTGCAGAGGAGGGTAAAGAGGTCGTGGTACAACCGGCTCAACAGGCTGTTTTTTGCAAGTCCAACGGTCTATTGACCGTATGGGAAGTCGATCCCGGATTATACACCGGCTGGAAAGAGGGACAATTCCGGTTCCAGGATAATCAGCTGGAAGAAATTATGTAGACCCTGTGCCGGTGGTACGACATCGAACAAGTATTGTATGAATCGGAAGAGCTTCGGGACATGCGTTTCGGGCTTAACCTGGACAGATACGATCGGATCCTCCCGATCCTCGATCTTCTCAACCGGACCGGAGGTCTCCGCGCCCGGATCGAAGGCCGCAGGATTGTAATCTCTCAGTAGTACCCCTTCCCACTTTCTGCTTCGGCGTGCGCCGGTGCTGCTTGCTCGGCAGAGCAACGGCACCGTTGCGAATCGGATCGATAAATTCCGTTTTGCGGGTCTCGTCGGTAAGCGTTCTTGGGGGGAGTTCTAAAAAGGGCGGCCGATGTTGGCCCATCTGCCGCCCGGTGCGATTTTTAACGGAAACCCGATAAGGGTTGCAAAATCAATCAAAAGTATGAACAAAATTTTACTTTCCCTCTTCCCAGGCAAGGCAAAAGGAGGCTTTTTTATGGCAAAATATGGCCTGTGCTTCTTCCTGTTATCCGGGATATCGGGGGTATCGGTCGCTTCTACGCAGTCGCCTTTAGTAACTATGTCCATGAAAAAACCACCTTGCGCGAGGTGATCTGGGAACTGCAGAAACAAACCGACCTGGTGTTTGTTTATAATACGGCCGATGTAGAGGGTGTACAAGTCCCGGATTTTTCGGTTTCCCGGAAAAGTGTGCCCGAAGTGCTCGACCTCTGCCTGCGCCAGGAACCTTCGCTTGAATATGAGTTTGCAGACGATGTGGTAGTCATCAAACGCGTAAATCCGCTGGTGCGGCAACAGCTGCAGGTCGAACAGCGGGTGCTCAGCGGAAGGGTAACCGATGAAAAAGGATACCCTGTGAGCGGGGTAGCGGTCATGGTTCAAGGTACATCGATCGGGGTGGTGACCGACGGCGAGGGCCGTTATCAAATCCGGATGCCGGAAGGACAGGGACAGGTGCTTCTCTATTCGATGCTGGGATACAATCCCGTACGCATTACCTATACGGGTCAGCATCAGCAAAACGTGAGGCTGCAGGAATTCAACAACCACATGGACAAGGTGGTGGTAACCGGATACCAGAAAATCGAGCGTCGGACCCTGACCGCGGCGATTTCAACGGTCGATATGGAGCGCATCGGTCACATCAATCAGCCCAGTATCGATAAACTTTTGCAGGGACAGGTGGCCGGTATGACGATTGTCAATACCTCCGGCACTCCGGGAGCCCTGCCCCAAATCCGGATTCGGGGAACGGCCACGATCAGCGGAAGTGTACAGCCGCTGTGGGTGGTGGACGGAATGATCCTCGACGATCCGGTCAACATCGATGTGTCGGATTTGATTACCAACCGGAATTTGATCTCCTCGGGGATCGGCGGGGTAAACGTGGACGATATCGAATCGATCAATATCCTCAAAGATGCGGCCGCTACGGCGCTGTACGGAACCCGTGCCGGTAACGGCGTGATTGTAATCACTACCCGCAGCGGACAAATCGGCCGGCCGCAGGTCCGCTACAACGCCAGCATTTTCGTCAACGAACGGCCCCGGAGTAAGGATGCTTACATGATGAATTCCAAAGACCGGATCGCCGTTAATTTTGAAATGATCGACCAGGGAGTTTTCTCGCCCTCTTCCCCGGGACCGGGACAATTTACCAACGCTTCCGATTTTGAAAAATACTACGTGGACGTGGTGGACCGCAAGTTGACCTGGTCCCAGTTCGAGCAAAAGATCAAGGAACTGGAAACCACCAACACCGACTGGTTCAAACATTTGTTCCGTAACGCCGTGACCCACCGGCACAACATCGATGTGAACGGTGGAACCGAGACGATTAAGTACTATGCCTCGGCCAGTTTTTTGGACGAACAGGCTACCGCGATCGGAGTAGGGCAGAAGACCTATGCCGAAACCTTGAAGACGGATATCCGGCTGCACGAGAAACTGAAACTGATCACCAAACTGAACGTATCGGCCCGCGATAACGACAGTTTTCTGGGGAACGATTCGTGGGAAAACCCCTACGAGTATGCGACCTATACCACGCGGGCTCACCGGGCGTACGACGAGCAGGGGGATCCGAATTATATGTTCCGCTATGGACAGAAATTCCATTATATGGAAAACCGCGAACAGGCCTGGCGTCAGAGTAAAAATTTCTCCTTCACGGCTAATGTAGCCCTGGAGTGGAACATCCTCCAGGATCTGCACTTTCGCACCTCCCTGTCGGTCATGAAACAAAACACCACCGATACGGACATCGCTACCGAAGAGAGTTATTTGGTACGGTTGCGCAAATACAATTTCAATTTGTGGAATGACGATATGTGGACGGACGGCGGCTGGCGCAAGGACCGTAGCGTGAACGGACGTAGTTTGACTCTGACCAGTTTCGTCTCTTACATGCCGGTGGTCAACGATCAGCACCGGTTCGACGTGACCTTCGGAAACGAAATCAAGGATTCCAAAACCTTGGGAATTACGACCGAAATTTACGGTTACGCCCACAACCGCGGCCATCAGATGATTCCACAGTGGGACCTGATAGAAGCCATCGGACGGCCCTACTGGACCGAAGACCCCTACCGGGCAGCCACCCTGTCCTTTTATGGGGTTTTGGGGTACACCTTTAAAAACCGCTATACGGCTAGTTTCAACTGGCGGACCGATGCCTCGAACGGATTTGGACTGAAAACCAATGAGCGGGTCAATCCGATCTGGGCTGTGGGCCTGAACTACCAGGTCAAAGAGGAGAGTTTTCTGCGGGATCAGGACTGGCTGACCTTTCTCACCTTGCGCGGCTCTTACGGCATCCAGGGGAATCTGCCTTCGGAGTCCTACTCCGATGTGGTGGGCAGCTTCGCTCCTTCGGACGGCTTGAATCCCGACCCGAAACTGAACATCACCGCCCCCAAGAACCCGGGTTTAAAATGGGAAAAGATTAAAAATACCAACCTGGCGCTCGAATTCGGCCTCTTCAACCACCGGGTAACCGCGGTCCTCGAATACTACCACCGGCACACCGTGGATGCACTCGGATACCGAAGCGTATCGCAAGTAACGGGATTCGACCGGCTGCAGGTCAACTGGGCGTCGATCAAAAACAAAGGGTGGGAAATTACCCTCAATACGATCAATATCCGGAACCGGAATTTCCGCTGGACCACCAATT
>JAJQAW010000070.1 GCA_021203585.1 Rikenellaceae bacterium | reverse complement strand
CGGGCGGTCTGTCGCCATGCCGGATGAAGTGCCGGCCGAATCGATGGCCTACGTAGCCGCCCACGAGATAGGGCATGTGCTCGGCCTGAGTCACAACATGGCTGCCTCGGCGGGATATCCGGTCGATTCGCTGCGTTCGGCCGCCTTTACCCGGCAATACGGCACCACGCCTTCGATTATGGACTATGCCCGGTACAACTACGTCGCACAACCGCAGGATACGGGCGCATACCTCTCCCCTCCCGATCTGGGAGTCTATGACCGGTACGCGATCAAATGGCTTTACACGCCATTTGATGCGACGGCCACTCCGCAACAGGAGCAGGAAATTCTCCGGGCATGGATCGACGAAAAAGCGGACGATCCCTGGTATCGGTACGGGAAAGAACAGGTGGAAGGAGTGTACGATCCATCGGCTCGAGCCGAAGATTTGGGAGACGATCCCATCCGGGCGGGACAGTACGGCATCGCCAACCTGCAACTGATTTGCCGGCAGCTGCCCCGGTGGTTCACCGCAGCGAACGATCCGGAGGCGGAACACCGGAAACTCCTGATGAGTGAAATGACCAAACAATACCAACGGTATCTGGAACATGCGATCGGCCAAATCGGGGGTTTTTATATCCATCCCTCCGACGGCGACCCGGCTCGCACGCGTCAGGTACCCGTACCGGCCCAGCGGCAACGGGAGTCGGTCCGGTGGGTTCTCGAAGAGCTGCGCCAGTGCCAGTGGCTGGACAACCCCGAGGTATTCCATAAAACGGGTCTCTCGTTGCCCTCGGCCATTACCATCGTCAACTCGGTTTTCAATACACTGCAGCAGGCGGCGGTCTCGGTGACCCTTTGTTCCTACGTCTCGTCCGATCCCTACACGGAACTCGATTTTTACACCGACCTATACGAAGGCGTCTGGAAAAGCACCATCGAGAACCGACCTTTGAACTCCATGGAGGTGCTTATGCAGCGCAACCTACTTAAATCGACGAAAATGCCGGTGGCGGCCATCGGCGGTCATAAATACCTGAGCTCTTTCGAGCCGGACCACTGGAGCCAGGCGGAGGAAAACATGTATCCGATCCCTGCGGTCGATGCCGCCACGGAGCGCATGAAGCGGAATGCAGTCCGCACCCCGGAAGAGCGCCTTGCCGCTCAAGTGCAACAGAAAGTGCCGGTGACGCTTTTCGAACAGTCCGATGCCTGCATGCTGGAAATACTGCTGCGTATCCGGGAATTAGTTCGGGAGCGGGTGACGGATGGTCCGGAAAAGGACAAGGCCCATTACCGGGGAGTTAGCCTGACCATCGACCGAATGTTGTCGGAACTGATGTAACCCATTTTTCCGCTGCTCCGACAGCGTTTTTAACCGCCGGCCGGATTTAACCGATCGACCGCCATCGCTCGTTCGGAAAATCTTCCGGAAGAAAAGCCGCCCTGAGACCGGGCGAACCGAAGAGAATTAAAAAACGAAACGCCAATGATATCCATGAAGAAGAAAATCTTTTTAATGACCGCCCTGCTCGGTATGATGCTAAGTCCGGCCCGGGGGCAATTCGGGCTGCTGGGCAGAAAAAAAGCCCGAACTACCCCGCAGACCGAACAAAAGGACACCACGCAAACCGCCCGGCAGGCTCCTGTCAGCCGCTACGAACGGTTATTCCGGGGAAAAGAACATACCCGGGCCGAGGGCGGATTTATGACCCTCCACTTGGTCGAGGGGAAACTCTATTTCGAACTGCCGGTTGAGATGATGGACCGTCAAATGCTCCTGGCTTCTACCGTAACCCGAACTACGGACAATACGGTGGCCGTAAACGGATACAAAGCCAACGATCCGCTACACCTGGTATTCACTCTGGAGAATAGCCTGGTTTACATGCGACGGCCGAACGCCCGCATCGTTTTCGACGAGCAGGACCAGCGGATGAACCGGATCGTCCAGGATAACTACCTCTCCCCGGCGCTCGACAAATACCGGATACTGGCCTACAATCCGGACAGCACGGCCGTGGTTTTCGAAATGACCGCGCTCTTTACCGGCGACGACGAAAAAGTCTCGCCGGTGGGTAAAGGTGATTTTCCGATGGCCATCCGGGCGGTAGCCGATAAAAGCCTGTCGAAAATCGAGCAAATCAAATCCTTCCCGGATAATGTAACGATCCGCACGGCCATGCAGTACAAAGTCAGCGCCAAGCGAGTAAACACGACCCTGTATACCGACCGGCCGGTGGCGGTAACCACCACGCGCACCCTGCTCCTGCTGCCCGAGGAACCGATGCGCCCGCGTATCTCCGATTCGCGCGTCGGCACTTTTCTGGTCAATAAACAAGAGCTCTCCAACCGATACGACTAGTTCAAGCGCCACTCCCTGGCCACACGCTGGCGTCTGGTGCCTGCCGATGAGCAGGCCTACCGCCGCGGAGAGCCGGTCGAGCCGGAACAGCCCATCGTGTTTTACATAGATCCGCTTTTCCCGGAAGAATGGAAACCGTCGCTCAAAGAGGGAATCCTGCGCTGGAATGCTGCATTCGAGCAAATCGGCTTTAGAAATACCGTACAGGTACGCGATTTTCCCACGCCCGAGGAAAATCCCGATTTCGATCCGGACAACATGAAGTATTCCTGTGTCCGATATGTTCCCAATACGGTTCCCAACGCGATGGGGCCTTCGTGGGTGGATCCCCGAACGGGAGAAATCCTGAACGCTTCGATCCTGATCTACAATAACGTCACGCAACGGATCAATTACTGGCGGTTTGTACAAACGGCGCAGATCGATCCGCGTGTTCGGGCCAAGGTTCTTCCGGACGAGGTGCGAAACGAGTCGCTGGCTTACGTCATCGCCCACGAAATGGGACATTGTCTGGGGCTGATGCATAACATGGCGGCCTCAGCCAGTATCCCGGTCGATTCGTTGCGTTCAGCCACCTTTACCCAAACCTATGGGACGACGACTTCCATTATGGATTACGCCCGATTCAATTACGTGGCCCAACCCGAGGACCGGGGAGTGCGGCTCGATCCGCCGAATCTGGGTGTGTACGACTATTACGCGATCGACTGGCTCTACCGTTACTTCCCCGATACGGGCTCGGCCGAAGAGGAGGCCCTAATCCTGGAACAACTGGCGGACTCCAAAGCAGGTGATCCGGTCTACCGCTACGGCAAACAACAAATGTCCAGCCGTTACGACCCGTCGGCTATCGAAGAGGACCTGGGCGACGATCCGGTACAGGCGGGCGATTACGGCATACGCAATCTGAAATACATCCTCTCTCACCTGGAAGAGTGGATCGACGACGACTCCGATTTTACTCACCGTGCCGCGCTGTACGAGGCCGTTGTGGAACAGTATCAGCGATACATCCACAACGTGCTCTACTGCGTGGGAGGCATTTACCTCAACGAAGCCAAGGACGGTACGCCGGTACGCCGGTTTGCTCCCGTTCCACGCGAGAAACAGCGCCAGGCGCTGGGCTGGGTGATCGCTCAATTGCAGGAATACCAATGGCTGGACAACGACCGGCTGTTGCGCCGAATGCCGCTCAACGCGAAAATGTCGCCCCAGGTGGTGAGCGCCGCCGTCGCCTCGCTCACGAATATATACCAGAACGTCACCCTGTCGGCATACCTGGCTCCCACCGATCCGTACACTCCGGCCGAATTCTTCGAAGATATATACCGGCATGTATGGTCCAAAACCAGGGCCGGAAAGCCGTTGACCGAATCCGATAAAATCATTCTGAACGGGTTTATCCGATTTGCCGGACAATCGGTTGCCCAAATCGGCGGCCATAAACTCGGGTGGGCCGATCCCGGGATGCTTTCCTTCGAAACGGCTTATGCACCGTCGGTGGATCACATCATCCTGTACGGTCTGGATGAAAGCGGCACGATAGAGAGGGAGCGCGGATTCTTCGAGCAACACGAAGCCCAACAGGGTCGGGGATCGGTAGCCGGTTGGCTCTACCGACGGGATTTCGGTTACGACTACGCCTGGCAACCCGTGGTGCGTGCGGACAACATCGACGAATCGGCCACCCATTACTACCAGTTTCTGATCCGCTCCCAACAATTGCTGGAAAAGCAAATCGGCCGCGCTCCTGCCCAGGATCGTTCCTACTACCAGGCTACTTTATTTAGCATCGGTAAAATTCTCGGAAACTAATCGAACCAACCGAAAAAAATCGTCGAAACTTAATCCAGAACCATGAAAACATCACTAATGATCACCTTGCTTCTCGCCTCGGCCGCCCTAGCCGTCAGCCGCGGCCACGCGCAATCCGTGCCCACAAAATACACCCTGACCGAAGAAGCGGGCGATGGCAACAGCCTCTCCTTTCGGGTGAAGCGACATACGGCGGATCGATTTTACCTGATGTTCTCTTTCACCGCCGTGGAGAACGCCGCGAATCCCGGCCATGCGGTAGCGCTGGTCGATCGGGACGGGGAAATTTTTCGATTGGAACCGTCCGATCCCGGGCAAGCGGTGAGAGCGGCTTATACCACCTATTTTTCAATCTATCCGATGGTCGAACAGATCGATTCCACACTGGTTTACCGGCTGCCGTTCGAGGCAGGAAAAACGGTTACGGCCAACGCCACGGCCCTGGAACAATCGCGCCACCCGGTTCACGGCTACCCCACCATCTCTAAAGGCGCGTTTTCTTTTTCCGTCGAATCGGGCGACTTGATTTTCCCGGTCATGGACGGCATCGTGACCGAGTTTATCAACAAGTACGATCCTCAGGCCGAAAATCCCTCGACTCACAGTAAACTGACCGTAGAGCATCCCGACGGCTCCATTGCCGAATACCGGCCCAAACCGCACATGCGGTATTTCGTGAAACAGGGGGATCGCGTTTCGCGCCGTCAACCCATCGGCGTGATCGACGATGCAGGCACCGGCAGCAAAAAACTGGATTTTAAAATTTCATACCGTAAAATCACAGCGAAAGAAAACGGCTACGGGTCCCAGACGGTCAACATAAACCCGGTATTTGCCACCTCCGCAGGCCAAGTATCGCTTGAAAAAGACGGCAGTTATACCGTAACGGAAGATCCGAGCTGGAAATAGCAGGAACGAAAACAGAAGGTTTTTAGAAAAAACACAGACCGGCCATCCGGCCGGTCTGTGTTTTTTTAAAGAATCCCTATAAATAACTTTGCTCTTCGGGTTTCCGATCGAAACTTTTTCCAG
>JAJQAW010000289.1:1662-5225 GCA_021203585.1 Rikenellaceae bacterium | reverse complement strand
GTCTTTGACATAACGGTCGTAATAAGGAATGTTTCGCAGCAGAGTGAAAACCATGCCCAATACCGCTTCGGTTACGCTGGAGGTGGAATAACCCGCCACGTTTCTGACCGGAATGCCTTTCGAAGCCGCAAATTCGGTGTCCACATTGTTCATTCCGGTTGCCGAAACGCAGATCAACCGGAGTCCGGGCAAGGCCTCGATGACCTGCCGGGGAAGATTAACTTTGTTGACGATGAGGATATCCGTCTGCCGGGAACGCTCGATGACCTGTTCGGGCCGAGTGTGGTCGTAACCGGTATAATCCCCCAAAGAAGTAATGGGTTCCAGGGGGATATCTCCTAATGGGTATGTATCCAGGTAAACGATTTTCATGCCGAGGTATTTAATATATGGTCGATGTGTGCCAGTTCCTCCACGTCAAAACGGGTATTCTCGATGGCTTTTAAATTCTTGTCGATCTGTTCGACGGAACTGGCCCCGATAAGGACCGAGGTCACTTCTTCCGCTCGCAAAAGCCAGGCCAGAGACATCTCCGCTAAGGTTTGACCTCTTCGGGCGGCCATTTCGGTCAAGGCATCGATTCGGGCGATCAGTGGGTCGGTCAGGGAGTCGCTCCGCAGAAATTTTTCCCGAGCCATGCGGGAATCCGGGCTGATGCTGCCGCTCTTGTATCGGTCGGTCAGCAAACCCTGCGCCAGCGGGGAATAGGCGATGAAGCCCACACCCGACTCGTTGGCCTCGGTTAGGATTCCTTCTCGTTCCACACCGCGTTCCAATAGATTGTACTTCCCCTGATACAGCAGGCACGGAACATCCCGCTGGTTTAAATAGCGGTAAGCGAAAGCCGCCGCGTGGGCCGGGTATTTCGAAATGCCGGCATACAGGGCTTTACCGCTGTGGACGATATCCACGAGGGTTTGCAGGGTCTCTTCCAACGGAGTGTGCGGATCGTAGCGGTGCGAATAGAACACATCCACATAATCCAGGTTCATCCGGCGAAGGCTTTGGTGAAGGCTGGCCATCAGGTTTTTGCGTGAACCCCATTCTCCGTAGGGACCCGGCCACATATCGTGTCCGGCTTTAGTGGAAATAAACAGTTCGTCCCGGTAGGGAGCAAAGGAGGAGGCCATGACCCGTCCGAAATTTTCTTCGGCCGAACCGTAGGGGGGCCCGTAGTTGTTGGCCAGATCGAAATGAGTGATCCCTCGGTCGAAGACGTGGTGCAGCATCCGTTTGGCGTTCCCAAAATCATCCGCACCGCCGAAATTGTGCCACAGGCCCAGGGAAATTTCAGGCAACAGGATCCCGCTTTGTCCGCAGCGGCGGTAAGGCATCGTGGCGTAGCGTTCCGAAGAAGGGGTGTAGGTTTGTTCCATGGCGGAAAAGTACCTATTTCCCGGCTAAAATGGAAGAGTTACAGGTTAATTTTTCGTCAAAGTATCAAACGCTCCAGCGTGTAGGTTAAGGCCTCTTCTTCAGCGACCGGATAATCCGGCAGTACCCCGTGGGTATGCTCGTTCGCAGCCCCGTAGCCGTAGAATTTCTTCCAGGATACATCGTAACTCAATCCGGAGTGAGCCAGCCGGCGCGTGATCGAATCCTTGAAGCAGACGATCCAACCTCCGGTTTCTTCGCCGACAATCTTTCCGGCTCCGAAAAATTGCACCGCCCAGGCCAGGTCGGCGGTGGCGGAGAAGGTTTCTTTTCTGGTCAACAGATACACCTTTCCGTGACCGGCAAACCGGTAGGGATTCGGCCGGAGCGGAATCAACTCGTTATCGGAATAGTGCACGATCGCATTTTCTGGTTGTAATCCCCAGTCTGGATAGGCGCTTCTCACGGGATCGCTGTACCGCACCGTTACATCTCCGTACTGTCGGAAGGGTACGGGAGAAATGTATTGCAGCAACTCGTCGCCCAGTTCGGAATTACCCCCTCCGTTCCGGCGCAGGTCGACGATCAAATGGGCAACGCCCCGTTTCTGTATCTCGCCGAACAGGGAGGCTAGGAGTGCCGCGAATTTCTCGGTATTGTTGAACTCCCTGAAATCGAGGTACATGCAATTTTTGTCTTCCAGAAATTCATAGCGGTAGTCGAATCCGGGTTCCGTGGGCTTTGACTGCACGTTTTTCCACGGTTCCGGTTCCCGCGTCTCGGTAAACTTTTCTCCATTCAGGGAATAAGCTATCGTATACTGCTCCGCGGGATACAGAAGAGCGATCAGCGCGGGCAGATAATCTTCGTTTCGTTTCATCCGGAAGGCAACTGATTCCCCGCTGTTGTACCGAAGGATGGTTTCCATGACGGCATTGCTCGGAACGCCGTTGATACTCAGGATCGTCTTTGGTGAGCCCGGGATGCGGAACGTCGAATCCGCCAAAGGGATCAATGGATAGGGGAAAACCGGTAATTCTCCATTTTTTCTCAGTTCCGAAGGCAATTGCATCGAAGTATGGCCGTCCTGCAATAGCGGAAGAAGCAATCCTGCTTGTTTATAAAATTCGAGGATCGTGAGGGAATCCGGCAAAGCGGACTTCACTTTTTCTACCTCTTCTTCGAACGCTTCCCGGCTAATGGCCGCGTACATATCGGGATGCGTTTCGTACACAACCCGGATCAGGGTATCGATATCCGCCTGGGCTTCTGCCCGGGAAATGGTTTTATGCTGGGAAAATACCGTTGCGCAGGAGAAAAAAAAGAGTAGGGTGGTGCGTGCAATAAATTTCATGGCCTTGAAGTGGTTTGACTTTATTTAAAGTATAACGTACGATTTTACATAAAGTTACTATTTTCAAAAATAGTGCGGTTCTTTCACCGGAAATAGGCTCTCGGCCGATCTTCTCCGATGTTCCCTGCGGTTTTATTCCTACCTTTGTCCCGAGAGTTAGGAATATGTCGCAACAACAAGGTACAAAATCCAGTCCGGTCGGGAAAATTAAGACCCGAAATGCCATTTATCCCATCCTGATCGGTTTGGCAGTGGTCGGCTGGATGTTTTATAAGGATTTTGATCCCCAGGTGTTCAGTAGTATCACCTTTTCCTGGGATACCCTTTTCTGGGTCTTTGTGGCATTTCTGTGCATGTTTGCCCGGGACTTGGGGTATATTATCCGGATTCGAATTTTTTCGGGCGGGGAACTTTCATGGGCTCAGGCATTCCGGGTCATTATGTTGTGGGAGTTTACTTCAGCCATTACTCCTTCAGCGGTCGGCGGAACCAGTGTGGCGATTATTTATATCCATAAAGAAGGAATCTCCGTCGGGCGCAGCTCGGCCATGGTCATGCTTACCTCCTTTTTCGATGAATTCTATTTCGTGATCATGTTTCCGCTGATGGTGCTGGCGGTCGGACAGACGCAGTTGTTCAATTTGTCGGAAGTCACGGACAGCCTGCTGACGATGAGCCTGATGACCATTGCACTGATCGGTTATTTTTTCAAGTTGATCTGGGTTATCGTTCTCTCCTACGGGCTGTTCATCAATCCGCGCGGTCTGAAATGGCTGCTGCTTCGGATTTTTAAAATTAGACCGCTCCGGCGTTGGTACCGTTCGGTGAATCAGGT
>JAJQAW010000289.1:0-1652 GCA_021203585.1 Rikenellaceae bacterium | reverse complement strand
TCGGTACGGACATTATACTCAGTTCACGGGAATTGAAACATAAAAAAACGGGATTCTGGATCAATAGTTTTCTTTCCACCTTCCTCTCCTGGAGTTCGCGTTATTTGGTGGCCAACGCTTTGATTCTGGCTTTTTTCGGGTATGCCGATCAACTGTTGTTGTTTGCCCGGCAACTGGTCATGTGGATTATGATGCTGGTCATGCCCACTCCGGGAGGAAGCGGTTTTGCCGAATATATCTTCACGCATTTTTTGGGCGATATTATGCCCGTTGCTCCGGAACTGCAGGTGGCCGCCGGGACACTGGTGGCCGTAGTGTGGCGGCTCATCACCTATTATCCCTACTTGATTATCGGTGCGGTGATTTTTCCCCGGTGGCTTAATACGCATTTCTCTCGCCGCGCGTTTAAAAAGAAAATCTGACGGATTGTTTTTTTCCTTAATTTTAAGCCATAGAAATTTCGGGGTAGCCGACGCATTTCCGAGCTGCTCGTTTAAAAGCGAACAACCCATGACTATTAAACAGCGTTATCAGGGAATTATTGAGTGGTTCCAACAAAATATGCCGGTGGTAGACACCGAGTTGGAATATACGAATGCTTATTAATTGCTGGTGGCTACGATGCTCGCCGCCCAATGTACCGATAAACGGGTAAATATGATCAGCACGGCGTTATTCGAACGTTTTCCGGACCCCCGTTCGCTCGCCGAGGCGGAAATACCGGAAATCTATGAGTATATCCGCAGTGTGACGTATCCCAACAGCAAAGCCCGGCACCTGAAAGGAATGGCGGAGAAGGTGATGACGGAATTCGGCGGGGAAATTCCGGACGATCTGGATCAGCTTCAAACGCTGCCCGGAGTGGGTCGAAAGACGGCTCATGTGATGGGGGCGGTATTGTTCCATAAAAACGTGATGGCGGTGGATACCCATGTTTTCCGGGTTTCGGCGCGGATCGGATTGACCCGCGGAGCCAAAACACCGCTGCAAACCGAGCTGCAGTTAAACAAACACATTCCCGCCGAACTACTGCCCATGGCACACCACTGGTTGATTTTGCACGGCCGGTATGTCTGTGTGGCACGGAAACCCAAATGCAAGGAGTGCGGGTTGACTGCCTGGTGTGCCCATTTTCAGAAAGAACAAGCCTCCATTGAAAAAATGAGCTAAGCCATGGCCGCGAAGAATTCAGCTTTCGAAAGGTTGCAGGAGATTCTCCGGGAGTTGGGGTATGCACCGAAAACTCACGCTACGGCCCGTGATGTGGTGGTTCCGGGAAGTTATCTTCGTTGCAAATATGTCTTTGCGGATCTCGGAAGTTTCCTGTTTTTTGCCTCCGATTCCTACGGGGGCGGCCCTTCCTCTACCTATACCGGAGTGTATACTCCAATAGAACTTGCAGAAAATGCCGAGTGCAGTATTTTTCGCAAAGAGTGGTTCGATCGGTGGCTGGTATCGGGAAAATTCAAGACGGGCCACGAATACATCGACCGGTATCTGACCATCAAATCCTCCGGATGGAACCCCTCCGAGTGGCTCGAGCCGGAAACTGTCAACCTTTTTTTGAAATTGAGCCGGGAGATCAAACCCATAAAATTGATTGTCCAAAACGATTATATGAAATTAACCTCCCTGAAAGGGAAGAAAGTGGC
>JAJQAW010000367.1 GCA_021203585.1 Rikenellaceae bacterium | reverse complement strand
GCTATCCTGGCCGTCATGGCCGTTTTGGGTGTATCCCTGACCTCCTGCTGCAGCACGTGCCGCAAATCGAAACCGATTGATGTGAAAGGCTCCAAATGGGCACTGATCGAACTGAATGACAAAGTAGTCGGACGTACCGCCGAAGACCCCGCCGACCGCATGACCCTGGCATTGGGCGAAGACATGAGAATCACCGGAAAAGGCGACTGCAATAGTTTTACGGGCGCCTATACGCTCAACGGCACGATGTTCAACACCTCCGGTGTGGCATCCACCCGTATGCTCTGCCTGAATCAGCCGCTGGAAGATGAATATTTCCGCGCGCTCGACCAGGCCACAACCGTCAATATCGACGGCAAATACCTGCTCCTGAAAGACGCGCAGGGCAAAATCATCGCCTCTTTCGAAAGAATAGCAAATTAAGCCCATTTTGATAACCTACACCAACAGACCGGGAGGTACCTCCCGGTCTGTTTTCTTTCTGGAACCCAATGCAACCTTCCCGTTATTCCCTGACAGGATCAGAACCGATCTACCCGGAAAGCCGTACTCCCGCCGCACATTCATTCCGTCCGGTTATTTTAACCCGTTCGACGGAACATAAAAAAAGCGAATGACCGGAATCATTCGCTTTGTTATACAACTGTTTTTCAGCTATTTTTTCACCGTCACCTCCATCGGTTTTTCATCCTTCCACATGTCGATGTAACGGAAAAACGCTTCCGGGGTTTTGTACCCGAATTCTTCTTTTTCCGCGGCGAATGTAATCCGGTAGTTGATCTGCCCACCGGCATCCGGTTTCACCACGCAGATATAATTAAGCGGGTCCTGCGTTTGTCTGACCAGGTAATTTTCCGGTACGGAGATTCCCAGTCCGATGGTCTGCATCGGGTATTTCACCGTGTCGTTCACCGGGTAATCCGTCCCCCAATCGGCATACATCCCCCGATCATCGGTGTGCATGATATCGCCCCGGCGGAGTTTCTGGATTCCCGTTGCGAATTCAAGGCCCGATACATTCGAACCGCTGATTTTGTTTTGCACGCAAACATCCCGGTGCCCGGCATAGATCGTGTAGCGGGTACTCATATCGATCTTCTGCCCCTGATATTCCCAGCCGTACACATTCATTTCCATAATTGCCCGTACTGGCCCCGTAGCCAGAACCTTCGCTTCTCTGCCGGTCATCGGTTCGATATGAATCGCCTTTTCTCCGTCCCAGCCTTTGAGCGGGCCCAGGCCGAGGCTTTGTCCGATAAACAGCACGTCGTCTCCGTATTTATCCGCCAATTGCTGGTCTGTAGGATACCACATCGTTACCGGCAGTTCGATCCGTTTGACCACTTTTCCGTACAGGTCCACACTCTGCTTCTTATCGAAATAAACCCGGTAAGCGGTGAGTTCTGATTCGATGGCCGGCCCGTGGTGGTGAAGCTTGTTGTACATATTGTCTTCCGGCGCGGCGATTACCTCTTTCGGCACATTCTGTCCGTTCTCTTTCAGGAACATCTGGGCGTGGGTACGCGACCTATAGGTATTCGGGTCCTGCGCGCTTTCCGAAAAGGCGATTTTGACTTTCCGGCTCTGACCCGCCTTCAGGTCGATCACAAAGGCCAGTTCCCGGCTCGTCCCGTTATCGAACACATCCACCTGCGACGGAATCACTTTCCCGCCCGCCTTTACTTCCGCACTGCGATAGCTCGGATGATCGATTTTCAATACCACAATGGCATCTTCCACCGCATAATTATTCGGGTTTTTGACGGTCACCGTCGCAACCCCGTCTTTCGGGGTCACGACAGTCTGCGCCAATAAAGTTGAAGTCAGTCCCGCAAGCAAAAGCGACAGGATAAGCAATCGTTTCATACTAATTCAATTTAACGGTTTCCGGATTGGAAATATTCAGGACCGTATTGCCCGCGTTCAGCGTAGCGGACGAAATTTCGATGTTCTCGTTGCGCACCCCTTTGACCAGCAGACCGCTTTCCCGTCCGGCATTGGTTTCGTAGTGGTCCACTTTCAGGTTTTTCACGTTCCACAGCGTCAGGGCCGGGCCGTTCTGCGGTTCGACGTAGACGTTTTTCAGGTTGATGCCATCCGCCTCACGCAGTTCCACACCGTATTTGGCTGTAATCGAGCAGTTTTCGATATTGATATTGGTGATGTTCATTTCCGGCAGGCCGTTGAAATACATCGCCCGGTAAGCGTCGCGGCAGGCAATATTACTGATATAAATATCGCGGAACGCCGGAGTTTCTTCGGTCACGGCAGGAATCGGATCGGTATCCTTATCGCCCAGTTCCAGACCGGCTTCCAATACTTCGGCCGCGGACATACCCACATAATAGAGGTCGAACAGCACCGCTTCGGTTGCCAGGTCGGTCATGCTCAAGTTGCTGGCGTAGATATTTTCCATCACACCGCCCCGTCCGCGGCGGCTTTTGAAACGCAGCCCCACGTCCGTACCGATAAAATTACAGTTAGTTACGCTGATATTGCGTGCCCCGCCCGACATTTCACTGCCGACTACGAAACCGCCGTGCGCTTTGAATACCATACAGTTATCGACGATCACATTCTCCGTCGGACGAGCTCGCCGGCGTCCTTCCGCATCCTTGCCCGATTTGATACAGATCCCGTCGTCGCCCACGTCGAAATGGGTGTTCACCACGATCACGTTCCGGCAGGATTCCACATCGAGACCGTCGCCGTTGGCCGCCCACGCCGGATTTTTCACCAACAGACCATCCACGATCAGGTTTTCACTGAACAGCGGATGGATCGTCCAGCAGGGAGAGTTTTGGATCAGGAAATCTTCTAAAAGAATATTTTTACATTCGATAATACTCAGCATCACCGGACGGATTTTCACCCGGTTGTCGTCCGGATGCCACGTCCCTTTCTCGTTGACATACCCGCCCTGGGAAGAGATAAACTCCCACTCTGCGGCAATCAAATTACAGCGCTTCAGATCGCGCAACACATGGCACGAACCCTCGAATGCTCCCGGCCCTGTGATAGCGATATTTTCCTGTCCGCGGGCAGAGATCGGCGACTGGCAGCGGCGGGATTCCCACCCTTCGAACCAGGTGTCGATCAGCGGATACTGGCTCAGCTCAGTGGTAAACAACACCAGCGCCCCTTTATCTACGAATAAATTGACATTGCTTTTCAGCACGATCGGGCCGGTAAACCAGACTCCGGCCGGAACCACCACTTTACCGCCGCCTTTTTCATTGACGTGGTCGATGGCTTTGGCAAAAACCTCGGTATTCAGAAATACGCCGTCACCGACCGCTCCGAAGTCTTTAATATTCACTTCGTAATCCGGGAATACCGGTTTTTCGACGCGGGGCATCTCGAAAGGCAGGTTTTCGTACAAATATTCGTACTCGTAAGCCGTTTGTGTATTCGACTCACAGCAGCACGAATCCAAACACAATCCCGTTGCGAAAAGCAGGGCTGTTTTCCGGAACAAATTTTTCATTGCAGTTTAGAATTTTGGTTTTATGGTATTATAAATCTTCTATTTCTCCATCGGGACCTACTCACCCAAAATAGAAAGGCATACAAATATACGATAAACTTAATTAAAAGCAGATTAAAATGGATGAAGAAGAAAGCCGCCTGTCAAAAATCAAAGATTTTGTATCAAAATGATTGCGGTATATTGCCGGGGGATTCCTATTTTTGTATGGTGACAAATTTTTGTGGCACACTAACACCCAACATAAATGAAAAAACTGAACCCTACGGCTCTACCTGCCGTTTATCCGCATAAACCCGATGGTGCATCTTGCGACCACATATTATAGCCCAAAATCGGAAGCAATTCACCAACCTAAAATACAATCCAATGAAAAAATTACTCGTACTATTGGCTGCCGGAGCGGTCGTCAGTTGTTCTTCGGAAGAAGAAAACACTTCCATCGACCGGCAGGCACTGGTAACCCGTAACAACATCCGGGTAGAAAAACTCGATCCGCTGGCTTCGGTGTCGGTCGGCAACGGCCGATTCGCATTTACCGTAGACGGTACCGGCTTGCAGACTTTCCCGGATTTCTATCATCCCGGAGTACCGCTCGGCACTTTCTCCGAATGGGGCTGGCATGCCTTTCCGAATCCGGAAAACCTGACCCACGACGAAACCCTGCGCAATTACAATTTCCGCGGCTGGGAAGAACCCTACTCGATCGAATACAAAGACGGAAGCCGGAACGCGGAGGCCTCGAAATGGTTCCGTGTCAATCCGCACCGCATGCACCTGGGCTACCTCGGCCTGGAACTGACCGACAGTTCGGGCAACCCGGTCGCACCGGAAGCGCTCGGAAGCATCGCCCAGATCACCGATCTATGGAACGGCAATATCGAAAGTTCCTTCACGGTGGGCGATACGTTTGTGGAAGTCCAAACCGCCTGTAGTCCGGAGCAGGACCTGATCGCCGCGCGGGTAAAATCGCCGGGACTGACCGCCGGAAACGTAAAACTGAACCTGCGCTTCGGCTACCCGACCGGAGGTCATTCGGATAATGCCACGGACTGGAGCCAACCGGAAAAACACTCCACCAAAATCGTAGAACAGGGCGATAACTTCGCGATCCTCGAACGCAAGCTCGACGAAACGACCTACTACGTAAAAGCGCAGTGGAGCGGCAACGCTTCCCTGAGCGAAAAACAGGCGCACTACTTCGTTCTGTCCCCCGAATCGGACGAGGTAAGCGTAAGCGTACTGTACACGGACGAAAAACCTTCAACGCAGGCTCTCACCGCATTCCCGGACGTACTGCAAGCCGCTTCCGGCCATTGGCAGGACTTCTGGATGAGCGGAGCGGCAGTCGATTTCTCCGCCTGTACCGATCCGCGCGCCGCCGAACTCGAACGCCGTGTCGTATTGTCTCAGTACCTGACCGCTATTCAAAATACCCAGGGCGTACCGCCCGCCGAATCCGGACTGACTTATAATACCTGGTTCGGCCGTCCTCACCTGGAAATGCATTGGTGGCACGGCGTACACTTCCCGCTTTGGGGACGTGACAACCTGCTGGAAAAATCATTGGCGTGGTACGAAAACGCCGCCTTCGAGGGAGCCAGAAAGATTGCCGAACGCCAACAATTCGACGGTGTACGGTGGATGAAAATGACCGACAACTGGGCCAACGAAGCCCCCTCAAGCGTCGGTTCATTCCTGATCTGGCAACAGCCTCACATTATTTACTTTGCAGAACTGCTCTACCGCAACAATCCGTCGCCGGTAGTGCTTGAAAAATACAAAGACGTGGTACTGGAAACCGCGAAATTTATGGGTTCTTTCCCG
>JAJQAW010000293.1 GCA_021203585.1 Rikenellaceae bacterium | reverse complement strand
GGATGGTCCAGAGGATACTGATTACAAAAGCAAAAACCGTCAGGGTGGCGATGTACATCAGGATTTTGAAAAATTTCTCTTCGATTAATTTGATTCTCATCACACAAATTTTTTCTCGATCCGGTACAGGATTGCCCGTGAAAGCAGGTTGAACAAAAGAATGACAACGAACAAGATGAGAGCCGCGAACATCAGGGCCGCTTCGTATTGCGGCAGGGAAAGCATCTCCCCGTAATTGTTGGCAATCAGCGCGGGCAGCGGATAAGCCGAATCGAAGAGCGAATGGGGAATCTGCGGTAAATTCCCGCATACCATCAACACGGCAATAGTCTCCCCGAATGCGCGGGATACGGCCAACACGATCGCCGCCAGGATTCCCGGTAGTGTTTTGCGCAGAATGACCCGTTTGACCGTCTGCCATTTAGTGGCGCCCAGCGACATCGAGACTTCGCGCAGCTGCTCGGGCACGGTGGTAAATATTTCGATAAACAAACTCACCAGCAGCGGAAGAATCATCACCCCCAGCACGATACCTCCGGCCAGTACGGTGTATCCCGTTGAAAATTCCACAAAATGCGGGGCCAGCTTTTCGGAAATCCAAGGTACAATTAATAACGTTCCCCAAACGCCGTAAATAACCGAAGGCAGCCCCGCAAGAATATCCAAAGCCGGAAATACATATTTCCGAACTTTCGAATTGGCGTATTCCACCAGATAAATCGCTGCCAACAGGGCGATCGGCAGCGAAAGCAGAATGGCAATTCCGGTCACCCACAGGGTACCCATCAGAAAGGGCAGAAATCCGAATTCACCCTTGAGCGGTTTCCATTGGCCGGAAAAAAGCAAATCCCACAAGGAATTATCCTGCAGGATGGGAGCGGATTTGAGGTATAATCCCGCCCCGACGATTACCACCAACAGGACGGAAACGACAGTCAGGAGGAACATAATTCCTCCTGCCGCTTTGTCTTTTAAAAGGCGTATGTGAATCATTGGCCTGCTGCCTCCCCGGTTGCTTTTTCAAGTAAATCCAAACCGTGCTGCAGCTTCTCGTCCGAGAGGAAAATGTAGCCCGAGGGTACATTGTATTGCTGGCCTTCGGTCAGGATGAATTTCAGGAATTCTACCACGGCCGGATCGGTCGGTACGCCATTGGAAACCAGGTAAAGGTCACGGGCCGGAGGAGATGGGTATTTATCTTCGGCGATCGCCTGAATGATTTGATCCTTGGTATCGTAAAAGCGCTCTTCCGGATCGATTTTTCCATTTCCATTGGCATCTATCGGCAGCACCAGGATGCCCGGATTCGGCAGGCGGGTATTCTCGTCATAGGCATACGAAAGATTGTTGAATTCGATGCCCAATTTATCGCGTTGAACGGCCTGAGCTACTCCCGGATCACCGAAAATACCGGTTCCACCCAAATCTTCCTGCTTTTTATCCATCCACAGCGCCCAGGTTTCGGCCGCCCCGCAGGCATCCGACCGGGTATACAGATGAATCGGTTCCGTGCTGTCGATCCCGGCTACCTGCCCCCAAGTAGTGATTTCCTCGGTAATCCACAATCCGATCGCCGCTTGGCGGGAAAGTCCGGTATTCAACAAATCTTTAAGAATCGGATTGTCGGCACTGATGGTGGCTACCACCGCATCCTTAGCCACGGCAAAACCCACCGCTCCTTTTTCGATTTCCGCAGGATAAACATCCCGTGAAACCATTCCCAGGTCGACCACCCCCGCCAGCGCATCGGTCATCCCCTTTCCGGCGCCGCCGGCCGAGATGTCGATCCGTACGTGCGGATGCAGGATCCGGAATTCTTCGGCCCATTTTACGGCTAAAGGATAGAGGGCAAAGGCTCCGGAGAGCGTAATATCTCCGCTCAGAGCTCCTTCCGGGGCTTTACGGTTGCTGCCGCAGGAAGCGGCCGTTAAGATCACCGCAGCTATGCAAAGGTAAGTAAAAATCTTTTTCATCGTTTTCGGTATTTAAAATATGGCCATAATCTGTGCCGCCACATAATTGTAATCTTCGCCCCAGGCGGTTCGGTAAGAATAATTGAGCTGCAGACGGATGTTTTTCACGGGAGCGTAGTTCACCCCTACCGTATAATACTGTTGGCGGGTATCTACCTCCGTTACATCCCGGCGAAAGTAGTCGTATTTCACCACAGGCTGACATTTCGGTGTGATGTGGTAACCCAATACCGCATAAACCCCTTCGCTTGTAATCTCGCCCGTCCAACCCCTAATGTATTCACTGCGCAGCAAAAACTTCCCGTCGTTGTATTTGGCACCGCCTCCGGCCCGTTCCCGGCGCATGGTATGATCCTGGTCCCGGTCTGCCCGGCCGTTGTAATAATACCCTGCCAGGGAGAGCGTTCGCAAGGGGTGGACCGAGAGAATGCCCGCAAAATCCTTGTCCTTATTCGTATCGGTTTTGTTGATTCCCGAACCGTCGAAAATCCCCAGTCCGTAGGTGATCAAGTGGTATCCCCGGCGACCCAGAAATCCGCCTTCGAGCCCCAGACCGATATCCCGCCCGTTGGCCGAAACCCCGGAAACATCCGAGTAACCGGCCAAGGAGGTGATGACCAGCGAATTATCGATGGTTTCCAGGTTGATCGGACTGTAGGGATTCTCCAGCGAGAACGGTACTTTGTACTGCCCCGCCCGGAGGGTCAGAAATTCGGCGGCTTTCCAGTTGACGTAAGCATCCAAAATTTTCGGGCTGCCGGCCAGTTCCACCTGCAAACGGTAATCGAACCGCGGTGATAGGGCTCCCCGGAAATCCAACCGTGCCCGGCGCACGTCGAACCCGTTCGAATCGTCTAAATCGTTATACTGGTACCGTACATTGACCAAGCCCGATATTTTCGGCAGTTTGGACAGGACCGTTTCCACATTCCGTATCCGGTCTTCGTGGTCCCGCACCACACCGGTAATCTCCTGGGCCCGGAGGATGGGTCCGGCCAGGAAAATAAACAGGGCGGCTGCCGTATGGATGATCTTATTCATATCTTCGGTTTCTATGACACACAAATCTACACTGCAAAGGTGTAGTTTAAGAAAGGATTCCACAATACGTTTTTTTACCCAAAATGAAGCAATAAGTATTTATACCCCGCCCGTTTGTCTTATTGGAAACAAACGATATCTTTGTACTTGGACCAAAGAGGAGGGAAAATGCTTTCCAAAAAGACGCGGTATGCCCTGCTGGCGCTCATAAAATTGGCCGGTGAATCGAACAGCGGCCCCATTCCGATTTCCCTGATTGCGGAAAGCGAGAAAATACCCCAACGTTTTCTGGAGGGGATTTTATTGGAATTAAAGAAAAACGGATACGTGGAAAGTACGCGGGGAAAGACGGGAGGATACTATTTATCGAAAAATCCGGCAGCAGTTACGATCCTGGAGATCATCACCTTGATGGAAGGATCGGTGGGCCTGTTAGCCTGCGTATCCGAGAGCGCTTATAAACCGTGTGAATTCTGTAAGGACGAGCGGGCCTGCAAATTAAAAAAAACGTTTCGGCATATATACGAAAATACCTCGGCCATTCTGGGCTATACCACGCTCCAGGATTTAGCCTGAGAGGGTAAAAAAGCGGGGGACAAGGCCAAAGCAGGAAACGGATTACGCATGATTTCCGGCCGAACCGAAAAAGTTTATCCGACCGGGAATCGTTTCCCTGCCGGCCCATGGACGGTACTCTCCTGCCCCGGAGCAATCCCGGCGGACCGAAAAAATAAGACCGGCAGGATAAGTACGAAAATCCCGCCAGTCGATAATAGATTCTTCAATAATTGCTTCAATAACTATGACCTGTAACTGAAAACTATAATAAATGTCTTATGGCTCCTAATAAAATCTTTCGTAATCCTGCGGTTTAGCAAAAGCTTCGCTTCCCGGGGATTGGATCAGGTTATTCGAGTACGGCAGACCACCTTCCATGATCAGATGTCCGTCGTAATTGGTGTATTGAATGTGCAGATTGACCGAGGGCCGGCTTTCGGATAGAAATTCCGAAATATCGAAAGAAACGCGTCCGTTGGAGACCAATTCTTCCTTTTCACCAAACGCATTGTGCCGTAATTCGAGGTATATGTTTTCCTCATCGGCATCCGCATGATCCTCGTTGACCAGCAGATTGATATAGTGTTTCTTTTCCGAATCTTTCTCGACCAGGATACTGAAATTCATATTCAGGTATTTACCTCCGATCCAGGTCCGTTCGACATTAATCGGGTCGTTACCCAGATCGGCCGGATGGTCGGAGCTGTAGAGCGGTTTCTTACACAACACCTCCACCATGGCCAACAGGGAGATGTTGTAATATTTTTGATCCGCGGTATAATATTCGTCGTAAATCAAGAAACTCACGGCTACCCGGGTATCGTCTTCCAGTACCACATCCTCCGGAAAATAAACATGGGTGGAGATCACGTTCATAATCGTTCCTTCATCCAGCACCAACTGGAAATTGGGTTGGATACCCGGTTTATGTTCCTCCAGCAGGATCACGTTGGCATAGCCGGTCCACAAGGTATCGTAACCTTCGTCGTTCGACGAACAGGAGGCCCAAAGCCACGCCGTAGCGATTAAACAAACCGATATTTTGAGCAGAAATTTCATGCTGTCCTGAAGACTGTTGTATTTCATCAAATTTGTATAAGGTAGATGCACAAACTATGCAAAACGTTGCACGGTGATTAGAAATTTGTCCTCACCCCGAATTTGAGGTTGAAATTGGTCGGGTGTTCCTGCCAGTAAGAGGCCGGTTGATTGGAAAATTCGAAGTAATGCCCTACCCCGGGTTCTACGTAAATTCCGACTCTCTCGTTGATATTATACATGGCTCCCACATTGGCCGATACCGACCATTGCACCCCTTTGTGGGTAAAACTTTTACTGGTCGTCCCGCCGTTTTCTAGGCGCTGGCGGCCGGCAATATTGAAGTCAGCCGCCCCGCCGATCCGTCCGTAGAATTCCCAGTTGTTCACCTGGAACGGAGAATAGGTCAGCGAAACCGGTACCCCCAGGTAATGAAGCTGTTGTTTCCACTTGGTCGAAGAATTTTCCGCTTTGGAATAAAGATAGGAATAAGTAATCCCGACTTCCACCCCCAGCCGGTGAGGCAGAATTTTGCGAAAAGAGAAACCGAAGGTCAACGGTAGACTGTGATCCCAATCGGCCATTTCCGCGCTGAATAATCCGTTTTTGTTATCGTATTCATAATTCACCAGCGCGGTGCTGCTGTACTGAACCAGCAACAGCGATTCCATACTGGCCCGGTTGTTGTAGCTGGTCGGTATAAT
>JAJQAW010000094.1 GCA_021203585.1 Rikenellaceae bacterium | reverse complement strand
ATCCTATATACTGAGTGCGGATGCTACGGAAGATGAAATTAGAAGTGAATATTACTGGTTAGATAAAAATTATGTTGATCAATTGTTGTTGCTCGTGGATGAATTGTCACGGTCCCGGGGAAATATCGATTCTAATGAGGCAATAAGTAATGCTGTATCTATCCTGGGTGCCTATTTCCCAAATACAAATTTTCACAAGTCGCTAGCGGATACTTTCAAGTATTACATCTTGTGTAACTGAATCAATACTAAAATTTCAGAATAATGAAACCTCTACTCTACGCCACTTTTTACGGAGCGATACTTATGAGTTCGCTGCCGGCATGGGCCCAGCACATCGATATCGATTCCCTTGTGCAGGAGCGAAAAGAGACCATAGCCCGCAACCGGGCGATAATGGAAAATGCGCACAGAGGACCGTCGGTCGATGAGCTCGTCTTACTGGCCGATGCCGATATGCGGTACCAAAACCGGGAGGAACGACGGTACCGAGTCTACAATACGAAACTCGATCCGTGGCTCTCGGCTGACTACCGTGATGCCCTGCCTGCTTTCAGGGAGGGACAAACCGGCCTGATCGTTAAATCCGAAGCAGTCAATAGAGCGCCAAGCCGCATTTTTATCATCCATCCGCAGAACAAGAAGCAAATCGTATTGGATGCTTACAAACAAGTCTTTTCTCCGCAGCAACGGCAGATGCTCGGCGAAGATTCTCAATATCTGTATATCCGTGTATTTATCGACGGGTCCACTTCCCGGATCGCAGGAATCTGTTTCAACTGGAGCCAGCAGATTGAGTTCGGACGCTACAATCACTATACGAAAATTCCCATATCCCAATTTCGGGAATTTGAAAAACTCCTGATGGCCAATCTTAATTATGAAATGACGGAAGAAGGACGGAAACTGAATTTCTATACCGATACCATAGAGTTCTGTTACAACCTCGAAGATGAATCCGACAGTTTCCTGGTGTCCCGGCTTGCCGACGAAGATAGACCCTATAGCCCGGAGCATCTCTGGAAAATCGGAGTGGAATCGGACTCGCCGGAAGGAATGTTCAGCACCTTTTATTAACCATTCACGGGCTCTTCTCCCCTGGAATACGGAACCTTCATTCCAACCCATTAAACAGGGATGTGGGTTCCGCCGGGTAGTTTATATACAACTCAGAGATCCTTGCGGCATTCTTACACTGTCCAAGTCGGCAGCGTAGGATTATCCGGCCGAACACCTTCTCCTACTTTTCAACCCCTGTATACCATCCAAAAAAAAGCTTTTAAACCAATGATTTCATGGGTGCATAATTATATAACAATCGGCCCGAAAGATCGTACTAAAGGAAACGAAAAAAGTTTATGCGGAAGAAAATTATTGTTTTTTTCGGATCAAAAACGGATTTTTTTTCTTTAGTTTTGTTCCATCAGGTGTTAACGGGCGAACAACACCTGTCAGGCAAAAGGGGAGTTCCTGACCATGATGGAGACCGAGCGATTCATACATTCATTCCGTAACGGAGACCAGGAGGCTTTCCGCACGATTTACGACGGATATTTCGAAGCTTTGTGCCGATATGCGGTAAGCCACTCGGTCAGCGGGGAAGAAGCGGCCGATATTGTACAGGATACTTTCGCCTCCTTGTGGGTATTGTGCGCTGATTTTCATTCGCCGTCCGGGATCCGTTCTTTTCTCTATGTGACGGTCCGCAACAAAGCCATTAATCTGATCCGCAGAAAGTGTATGATCGATCGGAACAGGGATCAATTGGTGGAGGAGTGGAACCGGGCGCAAGAGTCGTATACGGTAATCGAAGCGGAGGTAGCCAGGCAGTTGAACGCTTCGCTGGACCTACTTCCCGATAAATGCAGGACGGTATTGAAGATGTCCCTCGAGGGCAATTCTTACCAGGAAATCGGTGAAAGGATGAATGTTTCGGTCCATACGATTCGGAACCAACGTGCGCGGGCTATTAAACTGCTAAAAATTTTTCATCAGCACCTGAACCTGAAGAAGCTATGACCAAACCTGCAAAAACAGTCTGTTTATGAGCTTGTCCGAAGACTTGCGGATGGCCGATTTGATCGCCGCATACCTCACCCGGGAGCTTACCGACAAGGAAAACAAAGCCCTGTCCGACTGGGTGGACAGTGACCCCGCACACCGGGCCCTCTTCCATGAAATCTTGAGCCGACACACCCTCCGGGAAGAGCTCGCACCGGGCCGAATAGCGGGAAGCGAACCGTTTGAAGGTAAAAACTTCGAAGAGACTCTTATTCGTGCCGGCCGCACCAGAAACGCTTCGGATCACCGCCGCCGCCGTATATTTCGGGCGCTGGGATATACCGCCCTGTTGGTTCCGGCTGCACTCCTATTGATTTGGCGGCTCAACTCTTCCCCGGCAGAAACCGGTTCGCAAGCAACGGCTCCGGAAACCATGGCATCCGGTCAGGCCCAGGTCTTATTGATACAGGAGGACGGTAGCCGGGTAGAACTGGACTTGGAGAATCTTCCGGTTCAAGCGGGAAAAGCTTCGGTGGCCGGCGATTCGGACGGCATTTTTCTACTGTATTCCGATTCCGGGGAAACCGAGGATGCGGAGCAGGGAGCTGAAGCTGTGGCTCCGATTATGAATACCGTTAGGGTCCAGTCGGGTACTCACTTCAAAATGCAGCTTTCGGATCGTACCACCGTGCACCTGGACGCTTATTCCGAGCTCACTTATCCGGTCCGGTTCACAGGTCCGGACCGGCGGGTACGACTCAAAGGAAAAGCCTATTTCGAAGTGGCTCCCGGCAGAAAACCATTCGTAGTCACCGCACCCGGATCGACGGTCACCGTTTACGGCACCGAATTCTGCCTGGACGACAGCGGAGCGGCCAGCATCACCACGCTGGTGAGCGGCAAAGTGAGCGTGGCAGCCGACAACGGTTCGTGGGATTTGAAACCCGGGCAGCAGATTGTCATCAGGGATGGTTTGTCGCGCATTACCGAGGTGGAAACCCTGTATTATACCGCCTGGAAAGATGGTTACTTTATGTACCAATCGACTGAATTGGGAGTGATTATGACCGAACTTGCTCGCTGGTACGGGGTCGGGTTTATGTTCGAGCGGCAGAGCCTGTCCGATATCCGAATTACCGCGCGGATCAAAAAATACGACCGAATCGATCCCGTATTGGATATTCTTGCCGAGACAAACCGCATCGGATTTCATCGTGCCGATAACTTCATCACGATCAAGGACGAAACCTAATCGTATAAGGAGGAACCTTCCATTCCTCAAAAAATCTGATAATTAACCGATAAATTTAGAAGAATGAAAAGCGTTTTCGTAGCAACGCTGGCGATAGCTGTGTGCTTGTATACCGGGTGTGCCCGCGGCCCGAAATCGGCTCCGGCCAATTATGGCGGAGCAGATGTTTCCACATGGGCTCAGCTGCTGAAGGATTCCGATGCCGGTTTTACCGAGATTCAAATCGACACCGACCGAGAATGGGCTTTATACGCCGGTTTTTCCGATCGATCGATTTTTCCCGTCCGGTGGCCCGTGCGGACAGCGGCGGTACTTTCCGGGTCCGGACCGATTTTTTACCCCGTCGGTATTTCCAGTTAACGACGCCGGAAGGAACGGCCATTCTTTCCGAGCGGCGATTGCCGATGGAAGGGGCATTCAATTACCGGGATCTGGGGGGATACCGTACTTCGGATGGACGGTATGTACGTTGGGGAAAACTTTTCCGCGGGAATGGAATGCACGAACTAACGGCGCGCGATACGGCTTATTTAGCAAATTTGCCCCTTCGCACGGTAGTCGATTTTCGATCGGAGGGGGAGGTGGCCAGAGGCGCCGACCGGTTTCCCTCGACCGTACTTCTGCACCGGTATCTGCCGGTTTCTCCCGGCAATTTATCCTTTGACACGGAAGCTGCCAGCCGGATGAGCCAGGAGGAGATGATGGAATACATGCGGAATATAAACCGCTCCTTTTGCAGCGATCCGTCGATTGTATCCCTATACCGTGAATTTTTCCGTTTGTTGCAGCAGCCGGACCACTTGCCGCTCTTTTTTCATTGCACGGCAGGAAAGGACCGGACCGGTATGGCCGCCGCCCTTTTTTTTGATGGCATTGGGAGTTCCCGAGCAGGTAATTCTGGAGGATTACCTGCTATCCAACGAATATTTAGTTCCGAAATACGCACCTATTTTAGCGGAACATCCCTCATTGAGTCCCTTATTTTGCCTCGATGCCTCCTACCTGGAAGCCGGCTTGGATCAAATCCGCACCGATTACGGCACGGTGGAAAATTACCTGACTCAAGAATTGGCTGTGGATATTTCCCTGCTCCGTGAATTGTTTCTTTACCCGGTCAATTAGTATAGAGCCGGAGTCTGTGAGTAGAACCACTAAAGCCGGTAAGCTGGATTAGCCCTATTCTCTTGGTTTTTTCCCGTTCATTTACGGGCAGGATATTTTACAAATTCAACAGGAGCAACACCTGCCGAATGGATACGCTTTTCTCGAGCCCGTTTATTTTTCCGGATCGCTTGTTGTACTCGACCGCTGCGGGCGGCCTGTCCCTGTCGGGCATCATCTTCGGATCCGTTTTTAGCCTTGTCCGCCGTCGGCTCATTGCCGGCTGGGCTGGTTTGTACAGGTGGGATTTGGAATCTATCCGAGCCGCTGGCGCAAAAAAGCATTGGGGCCATGGCACGCCGTTGCTGCATTTTTTAATCGATCCATTGTACGCCTTCCGCAATTGCGCCGCTATCCGGCAGGGGTGTCAGGTATTCGATGAAACACCGAAAATTAGAGTTGTATGGATGGGAGCAACGGCTTCCTGTCTTCTCTTCTTTCCTCTTGTAAGCCTGAATTTTAATTATCCCGGATGTCCGCCGAGAGGATTTAACCGGACCGCCGCCTCACCGTTGATTGGCCTATCGATGCAGGGCAGGTAGCGGCGCAACTTGTCGTAATCGGTGGGATTGAATTTTCCGCGCCGCGGTCTTCGCAGGGAAACGCTCGTAGCCATGCTGGTCCGCTGCATTTATTTTGCAGCTGTCCCGCGCCTCTTATTTCGTAGAAATTCGTTCGGTATGCCCTTACAAGCCAAGCGGCAGCAGAGAGCGGTTGTCAATAGGCTCACTGATCCGTAATCGATTTGGCGGAGTGACCGGTTAAATCATCTCATATCCGTTCTAAAGACCCTATCTGCCGCGGTATTTCTTTGTTAATCTCCCATTCGATTTTGTAAAAATTCCAGTCTATAATCAGTGAATCAAAAGAAAACGAAAATATAAAATTGAATTCATAAACATTTTTTAAACTGATCAATGGCAAGTGGGAG
>JAJQAW010000023.1 GCA_021203585.1 Rikenellaceae bacterium | reverse complement strand
TTCCGGTAGAGAAAGTCCTGCAAAGCGGAAACGATCTGGTATGGTTGACGGAACGGGGAAATATGTTCGGGTACAACAATTTGGTCGTCGATTTCCGGAATATTCCGGATATGCTGCAAATTACCCCGCGGGTGATCATGGATTGCACCCATTCCGTGCAGCGGCCGGGCGGCGGAGCAGGGGTCACCTCCGGGAATCGGGAATTCGTTCCGGCCATGGCCCGGGTGGCCCAGGCATTCGGAGCCAACGGATGGTTTCTGGAGGTACATCCCGATCCGGACCGGGCCAGGAGTGATGCGGCCAATTCACTCCGCCTGGAGGATTTGGAAGGGGTGATGCGCTCCCTGATTTGACCTATGAGGAGTATCCTTGAGTTGAATTCCCTTTTTAATCAAGCCCGACGGGGTCGGATCCCGGACCCCCGCCCAGGGCGGTTTCAACAGATTAATTTACACATGCTATGACTATATTGGACAGCGCCAGGCAAACTTTTCGACTCGAAGCCGAAGCCATTGCCAACTTGACTCATAAACTGACTTCCGATTTCGAGGGAGCCGTCACTGCCATGCTCCGGGTTAAGGGGAAAGTAATTGTTACCGGAATGGGTAAATCCGGGATTATCGGCAAAAAAATCGCCGCTACCCTGGCCAGTACCGGAACCTCCTCGTTCTTTATGCATCCCGGGGAAGCTTATCACGGAGATTTGGGTATGATCGGTAAAGAGGATGTGGTATTGGCTTTATCCAATTCCGGACAGACCGACGAAGTGCTCAAGTTGATCCCGTGCCTGCAGAATAACGGCAATGTGGTGATCGGTATGACCGGAAGACCGGAATCTACGCTGGCCCGGAATTCACATTACCACCTCAATGTAGCGGTGGACGATGAGGCATGCCCGTTGAGTCTGGCACCCACTACCTCTACGACTGCCATGCTGGTCATGGGCGATGCCCTGGCCATCGCTTTGATGAACCAGCGGGAATTTAAACCGGAAGATTACGCTCGTTTCCATCCCGGAGGTTCTTTGGGACGCCGTTTGTTGACCCGGGTGGGGGATGTGATGCGCCGCGAGGATCTGCCTATCGTACCTCCGGGGCTCACCCTCGCCGATGTGATTATCCGCATCAGCGACGCCCGGCTGGGAGTCGCTGTCATTCTGGAGCATGACCGCATTCTGGGTTTGGTCACCGACGGAGATGTTCGCCGGGCCATGTAGAAATACGGTGGCCGGTTTTTCGATATTCCGGTTGAAGAAATTATGACCCGTTCGCCCAAAACGGTCTTCCTTTCCGACCGCATCATCGATGCCGAAGCGTTGATGCATCGCCATAAAATTCACTCTCTGATTGTGGTGGATCAGGCCGGTAAACTGGCGGGGATCGTGGAACTGTATGATTTAATGCGAGGTTAATCCCTTCCCGCGAGAGTTTTGTAACTTTGATGGGAACTTTTTCGTTCAACGAGAAATGCCCGGTTTTTGTAACCCCTTGATTGGAATCAATAACTTTAAAGAATAGTATGATGAAAAAATTGTTGACATGGATCGGTACGGGAGCGCTCACACTGCTGTTGTCCGCCGGTTTAAGCTCCTGCGAAGGAGATAAACATTATTATGAAGTCGGTGCGGATTTATATACCGAAATTATCAGTGTTCAACCGCGGGACTGGAGTTGGAATGCACAGTATGAGCGCTACGAAGCCATCTTCGATTGGGATGAAATCGACCGGTATATGTACCTGAAAGGAAGCGTTACCGCGGGAGTATACGTGACTGAAACCGCCTACGAGAATGGAAGACCTTATGATTACGAGGTGTTGCGCTCCCTTCCCTTCGTACACACCTATTACGATGGAAACAACAACGAAATTTATACCCGCACCATCGGTTTCGATATCGGTTATGCCTCTCCTCCGGGACAGATTACCTTTTATATTCAGGATTCCGATTTGAGGGAATTCGGTACTCCGACCGCTACGTATCGATTCAAAGTTACGCTCATCTGGCGACAGTAAGAAAGACGAGCGTGGAACAAAAAGACAGCCGGCAAAGCTGTCTTTTTTCATTTCCGCAACAATTGATAAGTCCGCATCGGGAAGATTGGATTACATTTACGTATCGTAACCTAAAGAAAAAATGATGGAAAACCAGGATCAAACCTTTTGTCAAAGCTGCGGGATGCCGCTCGCTCAAGAACACTTAGCCACCAATAGGGACGGTTCGGCAAATCCCGATTATTGCCGGTACTGTTTTGCGGACGGGGCCTTTACCTCGGATGTGACGATGGACCAGATGATCGAGGAATGCTTGAAGTACCTGGATGAATTCAACAAGGACTCCCCGCAGAAAATGACCCCGGAACAAGCCCGGGAACAGATGCGGTAATTCTTCCCTACATTCAAGTGCTGGCAGGCTTAATTTTTTCGAAGAGCGGAATGCGTGAATTTCGCTCTTCTTTATGGAGGATGGCGACGATGAAAAACCGGGTGTGCCAGAGCTGCGGAATGCCGCTCCACCGAGCGGAAATGTACGGAACCGGACCGGACGGGATGCGGATCGAAGATTATTGCGTGTACTGCTACCAAAAAGGACAGTTTACCCAGCAGGTGACCATGGAACAGATGCTCCGCCTGTGCGCCAATTATGTGCAGGAGAGTGCGCGGGATTACTACCTGGCCCGCATGCGGATGCAGTATCCCTATCTAAAGCGGTGGGCCCGCAAAGAAAATACCCAGCAGGCGTATTACCACTCCATCAACCGGGTATTGGAACACATCCGGGAAAATCTCCATGAACGGATCGATTTACAAACTCTCTCCGGGATCGCCCGTATCTCCCCGTATCATTTTCACCGAATTTTTAAAGCAACGATCGGAGAGTCCCTGGCCGGATATGTTCAGCGTTTGAGGCTGGAGTATGTGGCCGGGCAACTCTAATCTTCCGCATCGAGCCTTCAGGAATTGGCTGAAAAAACGGCTTACAGTTCCGAGCAAGCGCTCTCGCGGGCTTTCCGTAATTATTTCGGTATTCCCCCAAAAGCCTTTAAGGCGGCTTTTTGCCGTGAAAAATTTCAGGATGCACTCCATCCGCGGATTTGCCGGGTGGCCGGACGAAATATATTCTGGCTCCGGAATGAATCGCCGGATGCGGATCTCTGGCAAAGATTGTATATGTTTGCCCTGGTCCACCGGTTATTAAAGGATACGACGGAATCCCTAGAGGTAATCCGGAATGGGGAATTGATTGCCTGTTTAAGCACCCGGAAGCCGGTCGCCGAGAACCCGCACATTTGCAGCGGCCGGTTGCCGGAAGGCTTATACGCCATTTTTACCCTCAAAAGCCATACGGCTTCGATCTCGGAATTTTATGAAACCGTGGTGAATTATTGGCTGCCGGCCGGAAAATATAAACCGGCCGGTTCCGAACCGTATGTCCTATTCCCCAGTCATCCGGCTCGGGTGGAGCCGGAAAACCGGTTGGCCGAAATGTACATTCCGCTGGCCGGGAGCGCCGCGGCCCGGTAACGGATGCTGTTTCGGATTCGGTCCTTCGCTCAGCCGCGGTCCATCTTTCGAAAGAGCGGTTTGCTGTTAGTTTACGGAATGTTATTTTTATCTAATTTTTTGGAGGGTCAGTGGGAAAATAAATAGAAAATTCTATCTTTGTTTCGCATAAAAATTTGATTGAGCCATGGCCACATCGTCCCGTTACTCCAAACGCGGAACCTCTTCTTCCAAAGAAGATGTACACAAAGCGATCAAGCATATCGATAAAGGAATTTTCCCCAAGTCCTTTTGTAAAATTATCCCGGATGTATTTACCGCCGACCCGGAAAGCTGTCTGATCATGCACGCCGACGGGGCCGGAACCAAATCTTCGCTGGCCTACGTATACTGGAAGGATACGGGTGATCTGTCGGTTTGGAAAGGAATCGCCCAGGATGCGATTGTAATGAATACCGACGATTTGCTCTGTGTGGGAGCCACCGGAAATATTCTGATGTCTTCTATCATCGGGCGCAATAAACAGTTGATCCCGGGTGAGGTAATCTCGGCCATTATCAACGGTACGGAGGAATTTCTGCAGGACATGCGCGATATGGGAGTCGACATTTATTCGACCGGAGGGGAAACGGCCGATGTGGGGGATCTGGTGCGAACCATCATTGTGGACAGTACCGTGACCGCCCGGATGAAGCGTTCGGAAGTAATCACCAACGAAGAGATTAAGCCGGGTTGTGTGATCGTAGGCTTGGCTTCTTTCGGACAGGCCACCTATGAAAAAGAATACAATGCCGGTATGGGCAGCAACGGGTTGACCTCCGCCCGACACGACGTGTTTAAAAACCTGGCGCGTCGGTATCCGGAAAGTTACAACAACGGCATCGATCCCGATTTAGTCTATACCGGACCCTACGAAATCACGGATATGGTAGAGGAAGTCGGCATGACAGCCGGAAAAATGGTCCTTTCGCCAACTCGCACTTACGCGCCGATTATCACGCGGGTGCTGAAAGAGTGCCGCCCGGCGGTCAAGGGAATGATCCATTGTACAGGGGGCGGACAAACCAAAATTTTGCATTTTATCGATAATCTGCACATTGTGAAAGATAACATGTTCGACACGCCTCCTTTGTTCCGCATCATTCAGGAAGCTTCCCAAACACCGTGGGAAGAGATGTACAGCGTATTTAACATGGGGCACCGAATGGAATTGTATGTCGATCCGGCGGCAGCGCAAGAAATAATCGACATATCCAACTCCTTTCACGTCCAGGCGCGGATCATCGGCCGTGTCGAAGAATCGGACTCGCCGCTGCTGACCATTACCCGCGAAGGGGAAGAGTATATTTACGACCGTCCCTGAGCGGGCAATCTTTCGGCCGGGCGGCCGCTTCGGCTTCAACGGGCAACGTTCTCAGTTGCCCGTTTTTTCAGGACACAGGTCAACGGTTTGCCTTCGATTCCGCCGTTTCTCCTGTATTTGCCCAGCCGGTTTTTCGGCTGCCGGCAGCGGGAGGCGACAAATCATCTTTGTTTCGAATAAACAAAAATTCATTATGAGAAGTTTTGCGAGCGATAATAACTCCAGTGTACATCCGCGGATCATGGAAGCGCTGCTCGAGGCCAATCGGGATCATGCCGCCGGTTACGGCGACGATCCGTGGACTCGACGAGCGGAAGCGGACCTTCGGGCGGTTTTCGGGGAACAGGCGGGCGTGTTTTTCGTATTGAACGGTACCGGGGCCAATGCCGTGTCCTTGCAGGCGGTCACCCGCTCATTTCATAGCATTCTGTGCGCGCGAACCGCGCACATTTATGTCGCCGAATGCGGCGCGGCGGGACGTATGACGGGTTGTGCGCTCGTGCCCGTCGACACGCGCGGCGGACTACGG
>JAJQAW010000097.1 GCA_021203585.1 Rikenellaceae bacterium | reverse complement strand
TTACAAATCAGCTGCTCTGGCCAACTGAGCTACATCGGCATGGTTGATTTCTCTCAATTCGGAGGGCAAAGTTATAAATTAATCCTTTACCCACCAAATATTTCCATTATTTTTTAACCGTACCGGTATACTTCTCCAGCCAGCAGGTTTCAAGTCAGCCAAATCCGTGGCAAAATTAGACGGATTTTTCTAATAATAAAATTTTTTTCCGCTATTTAGTTTTTTCACATAAAGGAGGCTCAAACCCCAAAAAAGCAGGAAAGAGTTTCCTTCCTGCTTTCATATCTTTTCGAACCGTAGTCCCTAATTATACGGTCATGATCTCTTTTTCTTTTGCCGCCAACAATTCCTCGACTTTTTTCGAATACTTCTCGATCAGCTTTTGCGCCATTTCCTCTCCGTCTTTAGCCATATCCTCCGGCATCCCCTCTTTCTGGGCTTTTTTAAAGGCATCGCCCGCATCGCGACGGGCATTGCGCAAACTGATCCGCGCAGTTTCTCCTTCGGCTTTTACCTGTTTAACCAGTTCTTTCCGGCGCTCCTCGGTCACCGGCGGGATCGTCAAACGAATCTGTTCCCCGTTATTCGAAGGAGTCAAACCGATATTCGAAACCAGGATCGCCTTCTCGATCATCGGAATTAATTTTTTATCCCACGGGGCGACTAAAATGGTCTTGGCATCCGGAACGGTCACACTGGCCACCTGGTTTACCGGCGACTGAGTGCCGTAATAATCCACCATTACCCCGTTGAGTACATTGGTGGTCGCTTTCCCGGCACGAATATTTACCAACTCATCCTCCAGGTAAGCAATGGTATCCTGCATTTTCGCTTTAGCTGCGTCCAGAATTTCTTGAGTTTCCATATGATCAATTTTAGATGATTATCCGGTTTCAAAGGGCATACGCCTTCAGTCCGTAAAGATAGCCATTTTTGTTGAATCTTTACCGGGCCAACTCCGTGCGGATGGCTGTCGGCAGCTCCTCGAAACTCTCCGGAGTATACCCGACCTCGGCCCGTACAATCTTACCGCTTTTGTCGATCAGGTAATTACGCGGAATGGAATTCAAGGCAAACCGTCCGTAAATACTCCGGTCCGGATCGATTCCCACCGGAAAAGTATATCCGTTTTCCTGCATAAACGCCGTAACCTTATCCATCGGCTCCTCGCGGGATATGGCCAGCAATACAAAGTCTTGGCCCTTGAAAGCCTCGACCAGCTCCTGGGGAATGCGCTTAAATTCCGCCCGACAGGGAGGACACCACGTAGCCCAGAAGTTTACCAATACCACTTTCCCTGCCAAATCGTTGGACCGGATGGTCGAACCGTCCGACATCTGCACGGTAAATACCGGCATCGGATCGCCGACTTTGGCCACCGCGTTTTCATCCGTCTGAGCGGTCAAATGGCCTGCAAAAAGCATCGAAAGGAGGGCCGCCAGGCCTCTGATTGTTTTCATCGCTGTCATGTATTTAAATGTACATTTCCATTAACCGTTTCCTCTTCCGTTTTTTACCATCGTGCCGATCCGTTCTCCCTGAATTACCCGAAGTAGATTTCCCGGGGTATCCATATCGAATACCATCACCGGCAGGTTATTTTCCCGGCACATGGTAAAAGCAGTCAGGTCCATCACTTTGAGCTGTTTTTCGTATACCTGGTCGAACGTAATTTCGGAAAATTTAGTCGCCGCAGGGTCTTTTTCCGGATCGGCCGTATAAATTCCGTCCACCCGGGTTCCCTTCAAAAAGACTTCCGCTTCAATTTCCACGCCGCGAAGCGCCGAAGCGGTATCCGTGGTAAAAAACGGATTGCCCGTACCGCCGGCAATAATTACAATACATCCGGCCGACATGGCTTCCAGTGCCTTGGTTTTGGAATAAATCTCTCCGACCGGTTCCATGCTAATGGAGGTCATCATTTTCACCTTTGCTCCGATACTTTCCAGCGCGGACTGCAGTCCGAGGGAATTGATAACCGTAGCGAGTATCCCCATTTGATCGCCCTTCACCCGGTCTACTCCCTTGCCCACGCCACTCAGCCCGCGGAAAATATTCCCGCCGCCAATCACGATCCCAATCTGAACCCCCAACTCCGAGACCGCCTTGATCTGCTCGGCATAACTATTCAACCTGGCCGGACTTAAACCGTAACCCTGATCTCCCTGAAGCGACTCACCGCTCAATTTTAATAAAACCCGTTTATACATAAGCAAACATTTTGAACTGTGACTTTTTAAAAAGTCGCCCAAAAGTTTTTGGGGCGCCTTTTTTCAAAAAGGCGCGATTTGCGGCGCTTTCAAAAAGCGCCAGTTTACGCCTTTTCAATCCACATCTATAATCTGGAGCAATTCATCCAGCTTCGGAGTGAGGATAATTTCGGTCCGGCGGTTTTTCTGGCGAGCTTCGGCGGTATCTTCCGTATAGAGCGGGAGGTATTCCCCGCGTCCGGCGGAGGTAATTCGTACCGGATCGATACTCTTATTCTCCAGGAGCAGGCGGGTGACGGTAGTAGCCCGCTTGACGCTCAAATCGAGATTATCCTGCAGGTTGCCCGATCCGCGGTAGGCCACATTATCGGTATGGCCTTCCACCAGCACATTGATATCCGGGTTCTGGGCCAGCACATTAGCCAGTTCCCGCACCGCATTGGCGCCTTCCGGCTCGATGGTAAAGCTCCCCGATCGGAAAAGCAGTTTTTCATCCATCGAAACGTATACTTTACCGTCCCGCTGGGTCACCGTAAGCCCTTTGCCTTCGAATCCGAGCAGTGCGTCGGCCACTTTCTGGCGGATCAGGTTAAGCGCTGCCTCGCGGTTGCGGAGCATTTGTTCCAGTTCGGCAATCGCCCGTTCGCGCTCGGCGAGTTGCTCCTGGGTGGTTTGCAATTCCCGGAGCATACGGGTCGCTTCGGCCGAATTATCGGCCAGGTAGCGCTCGTAACGCTCCATGAGCTGATTGTATTTATCGTCCAATTCCGCTTTTTGAGAGGCGAGCATGGACAGGCGGTTTTGCAAGCTCATGATGGTATCCTGCTGCCGTTCCACTTGCTCGAGTAACAGGACGCGTCCGCTTTCGGTACGCATCAATTCTGCGTTCAGCGCGTTGTATTTTTTGGTCGATACCACACAGGAGGTCGCGATCATGGTCAACCCCGCCAGCATAAATCCTTTCAATACCCTTCTCATAGCTTCTTTTTGATAAAGTCTGATTTCGTACGAAGATACGAATAAAGTTGTTTAATTGGACAGGGTTGGTTACTTTTACGCTTGATTTTTGTACCTTTTAAGGCCGAATGACGAAAAAAAAGACACATTATCTTCACCGAATCGACAACCCGGCAGCGTTGCGGGAACTGCGGCCGGAGGAGTTATCCGCATACAGCCGGGAGATTCGGGATTTCATTATCCGGGAGCTTTCTTGTAATCCGGGTCACCTGGGTTCCAGTTTGGGTGTGGTGGAATTGACCGTGGCTTTGCATTACGTGTTCGACACGCCGCACGATAAGATCGTATGGGATGTCGGGCACCAGGCCTACGCTCATAAAATTCTGACCGGTCGGCGGGACCGGTTTCATACCAAGCGCAAATTAGGGGGGCTGAGTGGTTTTCCGGTTATGTCGGAAAGTCCCTACGACGCTTTCGGAGTGGGTTACGCTTCGACCTCGATTTCGGCCGCCCTGGGCATCGCTGCCTCGGATGAGATCAAAGGGGAAAAGCGGCAGGTGGTGGCGGTGATCGGCGACGGCTCGCTCACCGGAGGATTGGCGTACGAGGGGTTGAATAATGCCGGGGCGATGCATACCGATTTGCTGGTCATCCTCAACGATAACCGGATGGCGATCGACAAAAATGTAGGCGCCATGAAGGAATATTTATTGAGCATCACTTCTTCCAAACGGTATAACAAGCTGAAAAACAAAATCTGGGACAACCTGGATAAGGCCAAATGGATCCGCCGGCAGATACAGAAAACCGGCGATGCGCTGAAAACGGGTCTGCTTCAGCAAAGCAATTTATTCGAAGCGTTGAATTTCCGTTATTTCGGGCCGGTGAACGGCCACAATATGAAATCGTTGGTTCGGGTATTGCGCGACCTGAAAGAGATACGGGGCCCGAAATTGCTGCATATCATCACCGAAAAAGGGCACGGCTACAGCCCGGCCGTGGAGAATCCTTCGCTGTGGCACGCTCCCGGAAAATTCAACACCGATACCGGGGAATTGGAAGACCATTCGGACCGGCAGAACGGACCGATGCGCTATCAGGATGTGTTCGGACACACGATCATCGAATTGGCCGAACAAAATCCGAAGATCGTAGGAATCACTCCGGCCATGCCTTCCGGATGTTCGTTATACCTGATGATGGAGCGAATGCCCCAGCGCACGTTCGATGTGGGAATTGCCGAGGCGCATGCCGTTACCTTTTCGGCCGGTTTATCGGCGGGCGGTTTGCATCCGTTTTGCAACATCTACTCGAGTTTCATGCAGCGGGCATATGATAACGTCATCCACGACGTGGCCCTGCAAAAACTCGACGTCACCTTCTGTCTGGACCGGGCGGGCATCGTCGGCGAGGACGGGGCCACGCATCAGGGCGTGTTCGATATCGCTTATTTCCGAAGCATCCCGAATATCATCATTGCCGCTCCGATGAATGAAGTGGAGCTGCGGCACCTGATGTTTACTTCGCAGCAACCGGGACACGGCGCGTTCGTGATCCGCTATCCGCGAGGCCGAGGAGTGGTGAAAGAGTGGCGGCAACCGATGAAATCGATTCCCATCGGCAGGGGCCGTTTGTTGAAAACGGGCAGCGACCTGGCCTTGCTCTCTCTGGGCAATGTCGGTAATTTTGCTGCGGAAGCCGTTTCGAAAGCACAAGAACAGGGAATTTCGGTGGAGCACATCGACCTGCGTTTTGCCAAACCCTTGGACGAAGAGTTGCTGCACCGGGTCGGCCAAAAATTCCGGCAGGCGGTTACCGTAGAAAACGATGTCATTGCAGGCGGCGTAGGAAGCGCCGTGCTGGAATTTATGAACACGCACGGCTACAATTGCCGGATTACAATGCTCGGGGTGCCGGATGAATTCCCCGAACACGGCACACCCGAACAGTTGCACCACAAATACGGCTTTGACGCGGATGGTATTTTAGAGACGCTGATTGCTTTATCCGCTTTAGACCGTGCCCATTAGGCACACTCGAAAATTTTAATACAGAAAATTTATTTCCGGTCTCGCCCAGCGGATTATCGATTACTCTTGGTCCCGCGCCGGACCAAGCGGTCCTATCCCACGGGCACAGCAGCCCCAACCGTTTATATGCTTGGCCCGGGTTCCCCACGTGTTTGAAGCGGCTGTGAACCAGGAACTGTTGCTCGCTCTCTATTTC
>JAJQAW010000390.1 GCA_021203585.1 Rikenellaceae bacterium | reverse complement strand
CAAGACGCATGGCCGAAAATTCCGGTCAAACCGAATTTCGACGGCGAACCATCTTACGAAAATATTATCCCCGGGCTCAGTAAAGACCCGGATTCGGAACGCTGGACCGCAGACGATGTACGCCGGTATGCCTATTGGTCGGTATTCGCAGGCGGCGCCGGTTTCGCCTACGGGGAGAATTCGATTATGCAAATGCTCAATACGGGCGATACAACGGCTAACTTTGCCGCTAAAATCGACTGGCGGATTGCCCAGGATGCTCCCGGAGCTTTCCAGATGCAACATGTCAAAGATTTAATCCTGGCTCAACCCTCCTATTTCGACCGCATTCCGGACCAAACGTTGATCGCCGGGGAAAACGGTGAACGGTACGATTACATCACTGCCACCCGCGGCGCCGAGTTCGCGCTGTTTTATACATACAATGGCCGTGTATTTGAGGTTAATATGGGTAAAATCGCCGGTGACCGGGTGAGCGCTCAATGGTTCAATCCGCGCAAAGGCTCTTATACCGATATCGGAATATTCGATAACACGGGTGTTGTTTCATTCAATCCTCCGGGAGATAAACTGGACGGCAACGATTGGGTATTAGTGTTGCAAACCGTAAAATAAAACTTTAATCGAACGCGTTATGTTTAAGCATATCACCCTATTAGCCGTTTTAACCGGATTACTTTTTTCCTGTGGAGGCCGTGCGGCGGTAAAAGAAGAGGAAAGGAACATTTATATCATGACCGGATTCCGCGAACCGGCCGACACCGGACTGCGCTTCATCTATAGCCGGGACGGTTACAACTGGACCGATCTGGGTCCGAGCACCTTTCTTCGCCCGGAAGTGGGCACCCAAAAGGTGATGCGGGATCCCTCCATCGTGGTAGGGCCGGACGGAACGTTTCACCTGGTATGGACTTCCAGTTGGCGGGACGATTCCGGCATCGGATACGCCTGGTCCAAAGACCTGGTCAACTGGTCGGAACAACGGCATATTGTGTTGATGGACCACGATACGACCTTTAAAAATACTTGGGCGCCGGAACTTTTTTACGATGAAGACCGCAATGAATTCAGCATTGCCTGGTCTTCGGCCAGTCCCAACCATTTCGACGGGACACAGCGGCAATATTATACCATAACCAAAGATTTCCAGGACTTTACTCCTGCCGCTTTATTTTACGATCCGGGATACAACTCCATCGACGGTGCGGTCATGAAACGAGGCGAAGGGGATTATGTTTTAGCCGTGAAGGATAACCGAAAACCGGGATACAGCAATCTTCACCTGGCCTTCGGTCCCACACCGGTAGGTCCGTGGAGCGATGAAACCGAATCGTTCGGTCCGGAGTATTCCGAAGGTCCGACCTGGGTTCAGGTCGATGACGGATGGCTGATCTATTATGACGCTTACAGAGAGTACCGTTACGGCGCTCATTTCACCAATGACTTCCAGAATTTTACGGATGTTTCCAACCAAATCAGTGTACCGAAAAACCACAAACACGGTACGGCCTTCCGGATTACCGAGAGTCAATTGGAATACCTGATCCAGGCTGCCGACAGCATCAGAAGCCGAGGCGGTCCGATAATCAAAACCGAACCATGAAAAAACTGATTTTAATTGCGTTAACCCTGCTTGTCTGCCGTATCGGGTTTGCCCAGCCAGGGGAAGTTCGCCTGTTAGACCCACGCAAGATCAACCAGGACTACACACACGGACAATTACCCTATGCCATCGGAGTCCACAATATCCAGACCATGCGTGCCAACCGCGAACGTCCGGACCTGGCAGACGGATTCGGTTGGACTTATAATCATGCGGCCAATTTAGCCTACTGGAACGATACCTTTTTCTTCCATTACCTGAGCGATCCGCATGGAGAACATATCCCGTCGAGTCAAACGCTGTTGATGACCTCCAAGGACGGTTACACTTGGGAACGGCCGATGGTCTTATTTCCCCCCTACCGGGTTCCGGACGGTTATACCAAAGAAGGTTTTACGGAGGTGGCCCAGGGCCTGGATGCGATCATGCATCAGCGCATGGGCTTCTACGTGACCAAAGACGGTTCAAGGCTCTTGGCCTTAGGTTATTACGGCATCTGTATGAACCCCACGGATAAGCCGCTCGACGGCAACGGCATTGGCCGTGTGGTGCGGGAAATCTACCAAGACGGCTCTTTCGGTCCGATCTATTTCATTCGAATCAACCACGGTTGGAGTGAAGCAACGGTTGATTATCCCTTTTACAAACGCAGTAAGGATAAAGCGTTCGTAGCAGCTTGCGAGGAATTGCTGTCCGATCCGCTGATGATGCAGCAATGGGTGGAAGAGGCGGATCGAGACGATCCGTTGATTCCGATTAAAAACCCGAATTTGAAGGGTTTTAATTATACCACTCTTCCCGACGGCCGTATTTTAGCTCTGTATAAAAACGGTTTTTATACCATCTCTACTGACCAAGGCTATACCTGGAGTAATCCTGTTAAAATCGAAAACCTCATCACCGGCTCGGCAAAAAGTTGGGTACAGCAAGCAGCCGACGGCACCTATGCCATGGTGTATAACCCGACCTTCTTCCGATGGCCGATGGCACTGGTTACCAGCACCGACGGTTTGAATTGGAACCACATGCTCAATGTACACGGAGAGGTGAGCCCGATGCGTTATTCCGGTTTGGAAAAATCGTGGGGACCGCAATATTTGCGCGGAATCATGCCGGGCAACGGCATCGTTCCCGACGGCAATATCTGGCTGGCTTACAGTGTCAATAAAGAAGACATGTGGAGTATGCGTATAACCGTCCCGATCCAGGATAAAGCCTCCGTCCATGCCGATGAAAATCTGTCCCGCTACAATCATTTGAGTGAACTGAACCGGTGGAACGTTTATTCTCCGCTTTGGGCGCCGGTGAGCATTCAAAAAGCGCCGAACGGAGAAAACGCCTTACGTTTAGCCGACTGGGATCCCTACGATTATGCCAAAGCGGAATATTTTTTCCCGGACAGCCCGGTGGTGACCGCTGAATTTTCCGTGATTCCGAATCAAAACGATACCGGAGAACTGTGCATCGAATTGCAAAATGCGGAAAATTATGCCGGTACCCGAATCGTATTTGACCGGCAAGGAATGATTCGCCTCAAACGGGGTTATAAATTCAGCGACCTGGATCCCTATGAACCGGGAAAACAATACGACATTATGCTATCGGCCGATGCCCGCAGCCAACAGGTAACCGTATCGGTAAACGGCGGCCGCCAGGTGCGGAATGTCATGTATGGACAAACCGACCGATTCTGTAAAATCGTATTCCGTACCGGAGTGGATTTTAATGTACCGATGGTGGAAATTATGGCCGATGAAGAATGGATTTTGCCGGGCGCCGGCGAACCGCAGAACATGGCCGCTTTCTACCTCTTATCGCTTAAAACAAAGTAAAGGATGAAAAAATCACTATTAATAGCTCTTTTGGGGGTTATTACGCTGACCTCACCAGCCCAGAACCAGGCGGAATTCTGGTTGGACCCCGGAGTACTGAAGCAAGAATTTACTTACCTGGCGGCTCCTTACCCCGAAGCCCATGCGTCTACCATCGTAGAAACTCCGGAAGGCTTGGTTGCCGCCTGGTTCGGAGGGACCAAAGAGCGGAATCCGGATGTCTGCATTTGGGTAAGCCGATATGTCGATGGCCGTTGGACGGAAGCCCAAAATGTAGCCAACGGAATTTTACCCGACGGCCAGCGTCATGCCACCTGGAATCCGGTATTGTTCCAGGTTCCCGGCGGGGAATTATGGTTGTTCTACAAAATCGGACCGAATGTGGCCGGTTGGACCGGTTGGTGGATCAAATCCCGGGACCACGGTAAAACCTGGTCAGAACCGGAGGCTTTGCCGGAAGGATTCCTGGGACCGATTAAGAACAAGCCTGTTATGTTAAACGACGGTACTATCCTATGCCCTTCGAGCACGGAGGGTTCCGGCGGGTGGCGCGTACATTTCGAATATACGCGCGACGGCGGCAAGACCTGGCAAAAAACCGAACCGATAAACGACGGCACGGAAATGGCCGCTATCCAATCGAGTATTATTTTTCATAAAGACGGCCGGCTGCAGGTGTTGTGCCGGAGTAAAAACCGAGCGATTCTGGAATCCTGGTCTTCCGACAACGGCATGACCTGGAGCCCGATGAAAAAAACTTTACTACCCAATAACAATTCCGGCACGGATGCTGTAACACTATCCGACGGACGCAGCCTATTGGCATATAATCATGTGCTCCCTCCGGGGGACCTGGCCAAAGGTCCGCGCACGCCGCTGAATGTAGCCGTTACCAAGGACGGAAAAACCTGGTACGCGGCAGCGGTGCTCGAGTCGGTACCTTTTAGCCAGTACTCCTATCCTTCGGTGATCCAATCCTCCGACGGACTGGTTCACGTGGTTTACACCTGGAGAAGGCAACGGATCGTTCACGCGGTCATCGATCCTTCCCAATTAAAACTGAAAAAAATAAAAAAAGGCCAATGGCCTGTCAAATAACCGGTGCGAACTTTTTAAACCACACAGGCGGGTGCTTTCACCCGCCTGTGCCATTTCCAGTCTTTCGGTTTTTTTGTAACTTTCGCGAAAATGCATTTCCATGACTGAACCGTTCTATCTATCCAAATCGGATCGTTTGCTGCAAATACCGGGAATACACTATTTGATTTTACTGGTGGTTTGCTTTTTTGCTTTTTTTGTAAATAATCAAGTGATTCCGGCCGATTTGATGGAGGCCCGCAATCTGGCCACCGCACAGGAAATGGTCCGCGAAGGCAATTACCTGGTACCGACTCTGAACGGGGAGCTTCGGCTGGAAAAACCCCCTTTGCCGACCTGGATCGCGGCAGCACTCGAACAGGTATGGCCCGGTGATTTGTCGATTCAGCGGTATGCGGCCGGCCTGGTAGCGACTTTATTGGTGATATTCTTATACCTGATGTCAGGCCGGTTGACCGGCAACCGGAACCTGGGATTGATCTGCGCCTTGATTCTGGCCACTTGCTTTAATATCGTATTGATGGGTCGTACGGCTACTTGGGATATCTATTGCCACAGTTTTATGATGGCGGCTATTTATTTTATGGTCACAGCTTTTCGGCAGACAGGTCCCCAATGGAAAAATTTTTTAGGGGCGGGATTTTTCATGGGGCTTTCTTTTTTAGGCAAGGGACCCGTATCATTTTATGCCTTGCTGCTCCCCTTCCTCATGAGCTACGGTTGGGTGTATCGGCCTTCTCTGAAGCAAAAGGGATATTCCCTAGCAGGAATGATCGCGGTGTGCCTGCTCGTCTCCTGTTGGTGGATGGGGTATCTGTATATATTTCCGCCGGAAATGGCACTGAGCTTGGCGGAGAAAGAA
>JAJQAW010000229.1 GCA_021203585.1 Rikenellaceae bacterium | reverse complement strand
GGGCTCGAACCCAGGACCCCAACATTAAAAGTGTTGTGCTCTACCAGCTGAGCTAACGAATCTCCTTTTTTGCGTGGCAAAGGTAGGGATTTTTTTATTTCTCCAAAAGTTTTGCCAAATTTATTTTCCATCGGCTGTCTCTCTCCTGGAAATTAGCGGGAGATTAGAATTCTTCCGGATTTCAAAAGAAAAGGAAAAAAGGAGAAAGCATTCGTAAAACGTGTGGGGAAAATTTAGTAAGTTTGTATGTTACTAAACTATTTCCAATGAAAAAAACAGGGTTTTTTTTGCTCTTGATGCTGATTGCGGCCGGTAGCCGGGCGCAATACAACCTCGAAAATAAATTTACCATGCCCTTAAAAGCCGTATTCACGGCCATGGAGGAAAAATACGGCGTGAAGCTCGTCTATACGGAAGATCAGGTGGCCGACAAGGAACTGATTTACGGATTATACCAATTTAAACCCGATTTCGAACGGACATTGGACATCGTTCTCTCCAAATTCGATCTGGATTATACGATCAATCCGGATGGATCGTATAAAATTAAACCGTTCGAATATGCCCGCCGCCGTCCGGAGGAAGGGATCGAGCGGCTGCAGGTACTCCGGGAAGAATACAGCACCCTGCCCGAATGGGAAGCCCGCAAGGCGGAACTCAAAGAGTGCCTCTACCAAACCTTGGGAGTGGCCGGATTGCGGGAACACCTGGTGATGGAAATGAGCTTCGGTCCCATTCGAAAAATGAACGGCTACACGGTCCGGAATTTCGCTCTCGAAACCCTTCCGGGGGTGTACGCCACGGGCTCGCTCTACCAGCCGGCCCGTACCAAGAAAGGGGAAAAACTGCCGTTCATCCTCAATCCGAACGGTCATTTCGGGACGGGACGGTATGCCAAAGAGGTGCAGCAACGCTGCGCGATGTTTGCCCGCATGGGAGCTATTGCGGTGAATATGGACTTATTCGGGTATGGGGAATCCCTGTTGGCTTTCGAGAGCGCAGATCATAAAAATAGTGTGGCTTTGACCATGCATACCCTGCAAAATCTGGCGTTGCTGGATTATTTTTACCAGGCTCCGAATGTGGATACCGAGCGGATCGCGGTGACCGGAGGATCCGGCGGCGGCTCGCAGTCGATGATATTGACCGCCTTGGACGACCGGGTGAGTGTTTCGGTTCCGGTGATCATGGTATCTTCTTACTTTATGGGCGGTTGCGGATGCGAAAGCGGACTGCCGATCGGTTGGTGCGGCAGAGGTACGAACTTAGCCGAGATTGCGGCCATGGCGGCGCCCCGGCCCATGCTGATTGTTTCCGACGGAAAAGACTGGACGATGCTGGTCGAGGAGTATGAATATCCCTTTATCAAACGGACCTACGGATTCTATGGAGTGGAAGATCGGGTAGAAAATGCCCATTTTCCGACCGAAGGACACAATTGGAGCCCGGCAAAACGGGACGCGGTGTATGAATTTATGGCCCGGCAATTGGGTTTGAATGCCGCAGCCGGTCAGGATAAATCCGGCCATTGGGACGAATCGACCCTGACCATCGAAGAGGAATCCGCGATGAAATTTTTCGGTCCCCATGGAGAACGGTTCCCGGCCGATGCGGTCAGCGGATTGGATAACCTTTACCGGTTGATCGACCGGCTCACCCGGCCATGATGCGGGTGAATACCACCTTGCAGGTCGGCGATCGGTTGCTCGATTTGTCTGTGCCGGTAGTCATGGGCATTGTCAACGTCACGCCGGATTCCTTTTTTTCGGGAAGCCGGAGCACCACCGGGAAGCAACTGCGGGAAAGGATCGACCGAGCGGTCGGTGAAGGAGCCGGGATTCTGGATGTGGGCGGTTATTCTTCTCGTCCGGGAGCGGCCGAGGTTTCGCCGGAAGAGGAATTTCGGCGCGTGGAGAAAGCCCTGGAAACCATTCGCACGCGATATCCGGATGCGGTGGTTTCGCTCGATACGTTCCGGGCCCGGGTGGTGGAAAAAATTGTGAGCCGGTACGGTGCAGTCATCGTCAACGATATTTCTTCCGGTGAATTGGACCCGGAAATGATCCCTACCGTGGCCCGGCTGAACCTTCCCTACCTGGCCATGCACATGCGGGGCACTCCCTCTACGATGCAAAGTTTGACCGACTACCAAGACGTAACGGCCGAAGTGATTCGGTATTTCTCCCTCAAACTCGAGGGGTGGGTGCAGGCGGGCATCGACGATATCATTCTCGATCCGGGATTCGGTTTTGCCAAAACGGTGGAACAGAATTTCGAACTGCTCGGCCGGCTGAGCGATCTGCGAATTCTGGGCCGGCCCCTGCTGGCGGGTATTTCCCGCAAGACGATGATCTGGAAAACGTTAGGCATCACGCCGGAAGAAGCCCTCAACGGTACGACCGCCCTGCATTGGGAATGTCTCCGCCAGGGAGCCGGTATCTTGCGAGCGCACGATGTCCGGCAGGCGGTGGAAGCGGTGCGGCTGTATCAGGCTTTCGATCGGAGCCGCACTAAAGATAAACCTTTAAATCAAATACCATGAAAAAAATCATGTGGACGGCAGCTGCTATGCTGCTCGCTGCAACCATGTACGCGCAGGAAAAAACAGTCCTTCCGCAACCGCGCAAGAGCGGGGGCATGCCTTTGATGGAAGCTCTCGATAACCGGGCAACCGACCGAGGGCCCTTTTCCGGAAAAACCCTAACCTCCCAACAAATGTCCGATTTGCTGTGGGCCGCCTGGGGTGTAAACCGGCCGGACGGTAAACGCACGGCGCCTTCGGCCAGCAATTCTCAAGAGCTGGAATTGTACATCTTTACCTCGGAAGGAGCTTTTCGTTACGATGCCTTGGAACACGCTCTGTATTCGATCAAGCCGGGCGATTTCCGCAAAGAGGTAGTCACGCGCGATTTCGGCGATACGGCGGTCGATATTTTTTTCGTCGCCGACCTGGAAAAGAGGCGTGGAGACGATGAATCCAAACGCTTGATGTCCTACATCGACGCGGGATACATTTCACAGAACATTTACCTGTACTGTGCTTCCGAAGGCTTGAGTACGGTCGTATATACCGGTTCGTTGAATCGCCAAAAGGCAGCCGAACACCTCGGACTTTCCGAGCGGCACCTGGTGGTCGGCGGTCAATCGGTGGGTGTGAAAGAGTAAGGGAAACCATCAAAAAATTGACACTATGAAAAAATGGGCCGTCGCGGTTCTGCTTTTGCTTGCGGGCGGAAGTTGGGCTTGTCATACGGAAAAGCGCGGAAGCCGGATTTCCACCCTGAAAGAATTCGAGCACGAATTTGCCGATCCGAGCCGGGAATACCGGACCGCGCCGTTTCTGGTTTGGAACTCCGATACCCAAAAATCGGATATCGACCGGGCGATGGAGGAGCTAAAGCGGGTGGGGGCCGGTGGCGGATTTATCCATCCGCGGATGGGGATGATCACCGAATACCTCTCCGAAGATTGGTGGGAGCTGTGCGAGTATACCCTGAAACGGGGCAAGGAGCTGGGTCTGGATGTGTGGCTATACGACGAGAACGGTTTTCCCAGCGGTCCGGCGGGTGGGCTGACCCAGGAGGCCATGCCCGAATCCTATAACCAGGGCCATTCGCTGGTCATGGTCCGGGCGGACACGATGCCGCCCATGCATCCCGATTACACGGTAGTCCTTCAACGCGAAGGGGACCGCTTCGAGGACATCACCGACCGGGCAGCCTCGATGGCCGGAGCGCGGGGAGAATTTTATATCTTCGAGAAATACTACATGAAACCTTCGGCCCGGTGGGGCGGTTTTCCCTACATCAATATGCTGATGCCGGGAGTGACGGAGAAATTCATCGAAATCACCATGCCGGGTTACGAACGCCATATGGGCGCGGATTTCGGCACTTGGGTTCCGGGCATTTTTACCGACGAACCGCACATCCGTCCAGATGTGGGCGCTACCTGGTTCACCGATCTTTTCGAGCGGTTCGAACAACGCTGGGGATACGATCTTAAACCGCAACTTCCGAAACTGTTCGATGAAATCGGCGAGGACTGGCGGAAAATCCGCCACAACTACCGGAAATTCCTGCTCGAAATGAAGGAAGAGCGTTGGGCCAAACCGTGGCGAGAATATACCGACGCGCATAATCTGAAGTGGACCGGTCACTATTGGGAACATGCGTGGCCCAATCCGCACGTTTCGCCGGATTACATGATGATGTATACCTACCATCACATTCCGGGGATCGACATCTTGTTCAACCAATACGATGAAACCCGCTACCAGGCTCAATTCGGGAATGTCCGTTCGGTGCGCGAGGTACAGAGCGTGGCCGATCAGATGGGGTATCCCCGTACCCTGTGCGAAATTTACGCCGGAGCGGGCTGGGAATTCAGTTTCTTCGACATGAAGCGACAGGCGGATTGGATCAATGTCTTGGGGATTAATCTGCTGGTACAACATTATACTCCGGTTTCCTTGAAAGGGGTTCGCAAGCTGGACTACCCGGAAGTTTTCTCCTACCAATTGCCCTGGTGGCCGTGGTACGATTACCTGGGAGAATACCATGCCCGGTTGTCGATGGTCATGGCTGCGGGCGAGCACACCAACGATATTGTCGTGTTGCAGCCGACCACCTCCGCCTGGATGTACTTTATCCGGGGGGAGAATAAGGTAGGGTATAAGATCGGCCAGATTGCTCAGCCGTTTCAGGAAATGGTGACGGCACTGGAAGCCAATCAAGTGGAGTACGATATCGCCAGCGAAGCGGTTATGGCTGCCTACGGTTCGGTAGGCGGAGACCGTTTGCACATCGGTCAGCGGAGTTATCGAACGGTGATCCTGCCGGCTACCATGGAAAATATCAACCGTTCGACCTACGATGTCCTGCAGGCCTACCTGGACAACGGGGGCCGAATCCTGCTTTTCGGAGAAGGACCGCAATACTTGGAGGGGGAAGAAGCCCGCGTCGAACTGGCCTCGCTGTTGGCCTCCGAAGGCGTGGTCCGTTTGCCGGAACTAACGGTGGAGGTGATGAACCGTTACCTGCGCAACGATCGAATCCGTTTTGCCGACGATGTGGCCGGGCAGGGAAGGTTATACCACCAACGCCGGGAAATGCAGGACGGACAGGTCGTGATGCTGAACAACGTTTCGGATACGGAATCTATCTCCGGAGAGGTGATTTTGGCCGGTGCGGACGTGTTGGCGTTCGATGCCATGACCGGTAAAGCTGCGGTCTATCCCTCGGAGCCGGCCGGGGAGGGTAAAATTCGGGTGTCCTACCAATTATACCCGGCGGACCACCTGTTGTTGTATGCAACGGACCGGAAAACTTCAGGCTACCCGCCAGCCGTGTTGGAGACCGATCTGAAGCCGGTAAGTCCCTCCTCGGAAATTTCGGTAGACCCGGAC
>JAJQAW010000084.1:3709-5441 GCA_021203585.1 Rikenellaceae bacterium | reverse complement strand
CCCATGGAGTGACCGATCAGTACGGCCTTCGGAATTTGCAGCTTATCCAGGAGCAACTCCACGATTTCAGCCAGAAATTCCATCGTATGCACCGGACCGATGACCTCCGAAATTCCGTGTCCGGGTAAATCCAGGCTGATTACCCGGTAACCCGCTTTACCCAGTTTTCCGGCCCATTCATCCCAGATTTCCAGGGATTCCAGGTATCCGTGCAACAAGACCACCACTTTCTCGCCCCGTTCGAAATCTACATAATGGATGGCCGTATCGCCTACCGTCAAGAATTTTTCCATCCTTCCGCTTTTTATTGTTCACTAAAATAAGGCTGCCCCAGGCAGCCTTTACCGGTAAATCCTGTATGTCATTGTACTGCTATTCTTCCCAGTCTTCCTCCGCTACGTCAAAATCTTCCTCGAATCCGGAGGTTTCATCCTGTTCGCTCCACTCGAATTGTCCCGGCTCTTCTTCGTCCGAGTCATCCCCTGCCGCCTGATCCCAATCCTCGTCACCGTCCTCGTCGTCGTAATAATCCAGGACAGATTCCCGTTTGGAGGCCGTAAAATCGAGTTCGTCGTCATCGTCTTCCAGTTCGCGGTAGAAGGACCTTTTTTCTTTTCCGTTTTTTTTGACAGGCGCCAATTTCACTGCTTTGCGCAGTGTCTCCTCCGGGCCGAATCCAGCGGCAGTTTTCCGGAGATTCCCATTCGATTTCATGTGAAATTAATGAAATGTAATAACTGTATATGGTTCATGAAGTAGTTTCCAGGTAATAAATATGCCTCGCTTACACAATGATAGGGAATTTTTTTGAAAAATTTATACCGCCGGTAAAATTTCATCTAAATTTAACTCGCATTCGAAAACTTTCACCGCCGGGCCCTCCAGATATACTTCTCGAAAAGCGCCTTCTCCGGTTTTTTCGAACGTAATCCGCAACGGACCGCCGGCGGTGTGAACCAGAAAATCATTTCGTTCCGGAAAATATTCGATGCTTGCGGCGATGGCTGCGGCCGTAGCCCCTGTGCCGCAAGCGTATGTTTCTCCCTCCACGCCGCGCTCGTACGTGCGGATGCGAAGCGTCCCGTCGGGCAGTAGCTGCACTATATTTACATTGGTGCCGCCCTGGGAAGCATAGGGTTCGGCGTAACGGATTCGACGGCCGAGATTCACCAGATCCACCTGTTCCACATCCGGCACGAATTCGATGTAATGAGGCACCCCGGTATTCATAAACAGGTATCCGCTCTGACGTTCGCAGCCCTCCACATCGATCATCTTCAAACGGATGCGGCCGCAGTTTCCGCTGAGCTCCGTCATCCGCGCTACGTGCAGACCGTCCAGGCTGTTGAACACTTTTTCCTCTCCGCCGATACCCAAATGATGAGCAAATAGACTGATGCATCGGCCGCCATTGCCGCACATAGCTACCTCCCCACCGTCGGAATTGAAATAGCGCATATAAAATTCAGTGCCGGCCGGATCGTTTTCGAGCATCATAAACCCATCCGCGCCGATGGCAAAACAACGGTTACACAAGGTGCGGATTTGATTTCGGGAAAGACGGAGCTCTCGGTCACGGGCGTCCATCAGCACGAAATCATTTCCCGCCCCGTGATACTTATAAAATTTTTGGTTCATCGGCTACAATCTGATTTGCCCGCAAAGATAGGGATTTCCCGGCTAATCCGGTACCCTCGGGGTTAGACCGATACCCACAGGGCCTGGATAGCCA
>JAJQAW010000084.1:0-3699 GCA_021203585.1 Rikenellaceae bacterium | reverse complement strand
CCACCTGTTAGGAGGAACCTAATCATAGCAATGGGAAGCCGGTAAGTATTGTTTTCAACAACCATAGGCGCTTTTTCGAGCGGAAGAATTCCAACGGGACACCGACTTTTGCTCCGAAAAACCCCTTCGGTAACCGGAAGGAAAAGGGCTTGCTGCTTCCTCCCCGCAGGTGTGGTAAATATCCGGCTTATGCCGGAAACGGGAAGAGAGATCGGCAGACCCCATCCCCTGCGAGTTCGATTCCGAAAAGCCGGCGATGGCGAATACCGTGAACTGTTGGCAACCCTCCGGCGAAAAACCGAATCGAGCCTACCGGAAGTGAATTTTTACCCGCCCCATGGAAAGTGCGCTTTATTCCCTATCTTCGCGCCCGCAAACAATCGATACGATAAAATTAATGGAAACAAAACAAGTTAAAATCGAAGTGGCGGACCCGACCACGCTGGGACTCTTCGGGCTGGCTATCGTTACCCTGGTGGCCTCTTCCCAAAAACTCGGTTGGACGGAGGGTTTGTCTCTGGTTCTGCCCTGGGCATTGTTCCTGGGTGGGGCGGCACAGGTGATCGCCGGCCTTTTCGACTTCAAGCACAACAACCTCTTCGGAGCGACCGCTTTTTCGGCCTATAGATTTTTCTGGATCGGCATGGGCATGAGCTGGCTCATTCGCATGGGAAGCCTCGGGGAACCGCTGGCTGCCGGCGCGGATACCCGGCAACTCGGATTTGTTTTTCTGGGATACATGCTGATCTCCATCGTACTGGCGGTTTCCTCCATTAAAATGAATAAAGCTATGTTTGTGTTGATGTGGCTGATCGTACTCCTTTTTATCGGCTTATCGCTCGACGCCTTCGCCATGGGACACCTCTGGCATAGGGTGGCAGCCTGGGCCGAACTGGCCATTTCGCTGGTTACGTTTTATATGCTGGCGGCCAAATACCTCAACAGCTTTTTCGGAAAAGAAATCCTCCCGTGCGGCAAAGCCCTCTGCGGTTAACCGGAGTCAGCCGCTGGCCGGAGAAACTTTGTCTTCATCGCCCGTGCTTCTAGCCTCCCGCCCTGCCCACCGGTCTTGCGGTACCGGTCTTTGAATCGTTTTTCTTTTCCGCCGGCGCAAAAGACTCCCAAAATATTGCGTACCTTTGCACGGCATGTACGAACTCAATGCACAGGATCAATGTATAAGCACATCTTTCGCCCCATTTTCTTTCTGCTCTCACCGGAAACCATTCATCACCTGATTGTATTCGGACTCAAAGTGGTCCGCTGGATCCCCGGAGGAACGGCGGTCATCAGGGCCCTGTTCACCGTAAAACATCCTTCGCTCGAGCGGGAAGTTTTCGGAATCAAATTCAGTAACCCGGTAGGGTTGGCCGCCGGTTTCGATAAAAACGCGGAAGTTTACCCTGAACTGGCCGCCTTCGGCTTCGGAGCCATCGAAACGGGAACGGTAACTCCCAAAGGCCAGCCCGGAAATCCCAAACCGCGCCTGTTCCGGCTTACCCGGGACCATGCCCTAATCAACCGAATGGGATTCAACAACAAGGGAGCAGAAGCCATGCTCAAATGCTTGAAAAAGAAAAAAAGAAAGGCGGTGATCGGTGTGAATCTGGGTAAAAATACCGCCACCCCGAATGAAGGAGCGCCGGCGGAATACCTGAGCAGTTTCCGAAAATTGTACGATTACGCCGATTACTTCGTGATCAATGTCAGCTGCCCCAATGTCAAAAATCTCTGCGGGCTGCAGGACAAAGAAAACCTGGAAAAAATCATTCAAGGATTAACCGAATTCCGGCGGGGACAATCTCTGTACCGTCCGATCCTGATGAAAATATCTCCCGATTTGACCGAAAGCCAGATCGACGATACCATCGAGGTACTGAGAACCAGCGGTATCGACGGGATTGTAGCGACCAACACCACCACCCGGCGGGAAAACCTGACCACCGCACCACAAACCGTAGAAGCTCTGGGCAACGGCGGTTTGAGCGGCGCTCCTCTCACCCGGCGAGCCATCGAAGTGGTCCGCTACGTGCATCGAAAGACGGAAGGGAATTTCCCCATCATAGGGGTAGGCGGGATTATGTCCGTACAAGAAGCTGCGGAGATGCTCGAAGCTGGCGCCAGCTTGATTCAAATTTATACCGGATTTATCTATAACGGCTCGGGATTTGCCAAACAAATCTGTAAACGGTTGATTAAAACAGCCTGAAACCGACTTTTACCCGACCAAGAAAATCCCGCTGCCCGGTGAACCGGGCAACCCGGACGGGATTCTCCAGGGCGGGAAAACACCCGGAAGCTGAAAGAAGGGATACTCGACGCTGTCCGTAAGCCGGTTCCGGTCGGCCGGATGAGCCGGGAGCCGTCGGCGTGGCCGAGTGGGTTCGGTCGAAACGTTTTACCACTGTTTGCTCTATGCTCTCGAACGGATTACCCGGCCGGTGCTACTCGGGAAAAGCGGTAAAAAAGGACTCCCGGTACCCTCTGAAGCTTTTCGGAACTCCCCGGGCATTTTATGAATAAACCATCACATTCCACCGTACCGTCACCTACGGGAGTTTGGCCGGATCACTCGCGCTCAAGGTCAACCGGCCGGAATGCATCGAATAAAAATAGTATGAAAGCGGAAATCATTACCATAGGGGATGAAATATTGATCGGTCAGATCGTGGATACCAATTCGGCATGGCTCGGCAGCCGACTCAATGAATCCGGGATTCAGGTGGTGCAAATCACTTCGGTACGGGATGACCGGTCCGCGATCCGGGAGGCCTTCGACCAGGCCTTTACCCGAGCGGATTTGGTATTGGTCACCGGGGGATTGGGACCGACCAAAGACGATATCACCAAACATACGCTGGCCAAGTACTTCGGCGCTCCCCTGGTTCGTGATCAGGCCACTTACCAGCAGCTGGAACGATGGATTACCGCCAAAGGAATGAACTTCAATGCGCTGAACCAAGCGCAGGCCGATGTTCCCCAAGGGTGTACGGTCCTTCCCAACCGGCATGGAACGGCGCCGGGCATGTGGTTCGAACGGGACGGCAAAGTGCTGGTCTCCCTGCCGGGTGTACCGTATGAAATGAAAGCCCTGATGACCGACCAGGTTCTCCCGCGGGTCCAAAATCGTTTCCCGCTGGAGCACATCACCCACAAAACGGCCATTACCTACGGAATCCCGGAATCGGAATTGGCCCTCCGTTTGGAAGAGTGGGAAAATGCCCTACCCTCCTACTTGAAACTGGCTTATCTGCCCAATCCGAATAATATCCGGTTGAGGCTCTCGGCCTACTCGGGCGATTCCACTGCCGTGACTCAGGAGATCGACAGGCAGTTCCAGTTGTTGAAAACGATCATTCCCACCCATTTTCTGGGGTTTGAAACGGCTTCGCTGGAAGCCGTAGCCGCCCGATTGCTGGTAGAACGCGGAGAAACCCTTTCCGTGGCGGAATCCTGTACCGGAGGGGCGGTAGCGGCTCGATTTACGGCTATGGCCGGAGCTTCCCGGTATTTCCTGGGAGGAGTCATCTCCTACAGCAATTCCATGAAGGTGAAAACATTGGGAGTCCGGCCCGAGGCGTTGGAAAAAGAGGGAGCGGTATCCGAAACCGTGGCCCGGCAGATGGCCGAAGGCGTGCGCCGAATGACCGGAAGCACCTATTCGTTAGCCGTGACCGGAATTGCCGGACCCGATGGCGG
>JAJQAW010000038.1:2599-5452 GCA_021203585.1 Rikenellaceae bacterium | reverse complement strand
TAACGCGGAAATAGCTCAGTTGGTAGAGCACAACCTTGCCAAGGTTGGGGTCGCGGGTCCGAGTCCCGTTTCCCGCTCAAAAAAGATCAAACATACTTACAATCAAAGGGTTACGAAATTTCCGATTCGTAACCCTTTTTGTGGCCCCACCACATAAAAAAGGCGGCCAATATGGTACAAACCAGCCGATTCAGAGCTTTCCAAAGAAAAAGGAAGAGAAAACTTCCGGACCTGAATCGATAAAAAGTTGTTCCAAGATATTTCCAAGGGATCAAAAGTGTAACTCCAAAGTGGGAAAAGTGTAACCAACTTCTCTTACACGCTGGAACCTACTCCGAGGTCCTATATCGTGGGGTTGATTCGCTGAAATTCAGCGGATAAAAGTTGACATATTCAAAATAAATCCATTTATTTGTATGAGTAGACGGGCTATTCCTATGATGCTGCCGGAAAAAAATTACCGTCTATTGTCTGGTTTTAAGATTTGGCTACATGCCGATAGTTCTGCCGGCCGGTGTCGATGCTTTCTATGCGGATATGATCGACAAACAAGTGAATTTAATTATAGAATTGATAGAGAAAGAATTCGCTATGGCCGATTCTGCGTCGGAAGCAGTGAGGGATATACTAAAAATTCAATTGGAAGGATATTATGGGCTTCGAAAATAACACGATTTCTCTCCCGTTTCATTGGAATGGCGGCGTGTGGGCTATAACGATTGTGACTTTGGTTGTTTTAGCCGGCTCCGGAGTTTATATTGGATGGCTTAAATGGCCGACATCGATGCTGTGGTTGAAATACTTGCTGGCCATCGTTCTGTCAGGTACCGTTATTATCGGAGTGGGTTATATGCCCATGCGATTGAAGGTAAATGAGTAAAAAATAAGCGTAAGGAGACTGTTCGGTTCATTAGAAATACCGATGAGCGAAGTGAGGGAAGTGAGACAAATTTCGAAATCCTATATAGATGGATCCATACGCACTTTCGGAAGCGGTGGTTTATTCGGTTACTTAGGCCGATTCAAGAATGACAGGCTGGGTAATTATACGATATATGCCACACAGTTCAATAACTTGATTCTGGTAAGAACCCGTGATAAAAATTATGTTTTTAGTTGCACCCAGCCAAAAAAAGTGATTGAATATACAAAAGCGCAGTTAAAGGAGTGAGGTGGACCGTTAAATGCCTAATCCGGTTGTGATTGCCTCTGTTTGGTAATGGAAGTGGTTTTCTTGACGGCGGCGTTTTAGGGGTGTTCGAAGGGTCAGTTTTTTCGTTCGATATGATTGGGGCCGTACAAGGAGATGCGGTAAATAGCGGGATCGACCCGTGTTTTGTATTCTCTCGAACGGTCATATAAATACAATACTACTCGAAATATTTCATTCTGTTTAAATCCGCACCGTTTCATAATTTGGCAATATTGCCGTTTACCGATCGGGGTCTCTTCCAATGCTTATCTATTTCACGTTCCAATTTTCGGTCTGGCTCGATCCTTTTGATCTTGTCGATTGTGTGGCAGCCATCGGTCAGCAGAAGGGCCAACACCTCGGCGGTGGACTTCCCAACAACATACTTTGGGCCGCAGAATAAAACCCCTTTGCGGTAGTAGTGTTAATTTTGTTGTATTCAATAACCAAAGTTCTTGTTGAAATGGAAAAAGTAAGATTGAACAACGGCGTGGAAATGCCGATCTTGGGATTCGGGGTTTATCAGATAAACGATGCGGTGCAGTGCGAACGAGCTGTGAGTGTCGCACTGGAAACCGGATATCGATCGATCGATACGGCGGCAGCTTACCACAACGAGCAGGCGGTCGGTGCAGCTATTGCCCAAAGCGGGATACCACGGGGGCAGCTATTTATCACGACCAAGCTGTGGATCAGCGATGCCGGAGAAGAGAAAGCTTTTAAAGAATTCGAGAAATCTATGAAGAATCTGGGTCTCGATTATCTTGATTTATATCTCATACACCAACCCTATGGGGACATTTACGGTTCGTGGCGTGCCATGGAGAAACTGTATAAGCAGGGCCTGATCCGTGCCATAGGCGTATCGAATTTTCAGCCGGATAGACTTATGGACTTGCTGATCCATAACGATATAACACCGGCCGTAAATCAGATCGAAACGCACCCGTACCATCAGCAGGTCGAAACCCAACAGTTTCTAATCGACCAGGGGGTTCAGATAGAATCGTGGGGGCCCTTCGCCGAGGGACGGAATAACCTGTTCAAAAATAAGTTGCTTCAATCCATCGGCGATCGATACGGCAAATCCATCGCACAGGTAGTATTGCGCTGGCTGGTGCAAAGGAAGGTGGTCGCCATCCCCAAATCCGTAACGGAATCCCGTATCCGCAAAAATTTCGATATTTTCGACTTCGAGCTCTCCCCGGAGGATGTGGAGTCTATTTCGACCCTCGACCTCAAACGAAGCGCTTTCTTTGATCACCGCGATCCTAAAATAGTGACCCTGTTGTCTAATATTCATTGATCACCCCAACGGGGCAAATCGCAGTCCAAACCGAACAGATCGAGGGCTCGGACCATCGTGTGGGCCACGATCTGATCTATGGACTGCGGGCGAGTGTAAAAAGCAGGCGCCGGGGGCATCACGATTCCACCCATTTCCGTGACACGGGTCATGCTCCGAAGATGGCCCAGATGCAGCGGTGTTTCCCGAAACAGCAAAACCAACCGCCGCCGCTCTTTCAGCACCACGTCGGCAGCCCGGCTGATCAGGGAGGAAGTGACTCCGGTTGCAATTTCGGATAACGTTTTGACCGTACAGGGAGCTACCAGCATTCCGGCGGTTTTAAACGATCCGCTGGCAAGGGCCGCCCCGATAT
>JAJQAW010000038.1:0-2589 GCA_021203585.1 Rikenellaceae bacterium | reverse complement strand
TCGTACACCCGGTCGGCCCATGCGTGGAGCTCCGACGGGGAATGGCTCGATTCCAAAGCCAATACCCGTTCGGCCGACCGGCTGACGACCAAATGCGTTTCCACCTGGCACTCGCGCAGCAGCATAAGCGCTTTTATGCCGTAATCTGTACCGGTGGCTCCGGTGATTCCTACAATAATTCTTTTCATCGGCATTCTCTCAGCGATAAGGTCATTCATCCGCTATTTTCCATCCTGCTTCGTCCAATCCGGTAAAAACGGCGTCACATCGACATCTTTAAACTGAGCCCGGACAAATTTATCTTTCAATCGGTAGGGTACGGTACAATCGAAAATCGTTTTAGTCGAAATGCCGTGCGCCAAGATCCGGGGATCGAAGGCGGGGTCTTGCGAAGGGTCGAGCTGGTGGCATCGCACACCGGGAATAAACACCGTACTGATATCTCCCTGATAACGGGTAGTCATCGCCCACAATACATCGTTGGTATCGAAAATATCCACATCCTCGTCGACCAGTATGACTTGCTTCAATTCCGAATAAATCCCGAAAGCCATGAGCGCAGCCTGCCGTTCCCGTCCCTGATCGCTCTCCGAGCGTTTTTTAACCTGCAGAATGGAAAGAAATCCCCCCTCCTCCGGAGGGATGGGCATACACATTTTGCAAAAATCCCGGCATGGCGGCTTCCACCTGGTTGTAAATACTCGCTTCGGTGGGAATACCGGCCAGGTTGACGTGTTCCTCTCCGGGTCCGACCAGGGTCTGGAGAATGGCGTTTTTACGCATGGTCACGGCTTTGACTTTGATGACGGGCAGGGAGGGATTGGCCGTTCCTTCGTATCCGGGAAATTCAGGCATCGCATAACCGGTCTTGGTGTTCTGGTCCTCGGCTACCCGAATGTTCGGTAGAATTTCTCCTTCGATCACAATTTCGGCTTTGGCAATGGATTTCTGGCGGACGGTCACGGCATCCACCAATTCTACCCCTTTATCCCGCAAACCGCCCGCGATTTTCAATTCGTCGAAACCGAGCGGAGTGGTCGGAGCCTCGAAACAGGCGCTGATGTGAATAGCCGGGTCCAGCCCCATGTTGATGGTCACGGGGAAAGGTTTTCCCGCTTTTTCGGCTTTTTGTCGGAAGGCATCGATGTGCCGTCCCAAAGCGAAAAAGATCGATATTTCATCCTTTCCCTGTACACAGAGCCGGTGAATCGTTACGTCGGTGTGTCCGTTTTCCGGATCGGAACCCAGCACCAAACCCATGCAAAAATAGGGACCGGCATCTTGCGGAGTATTGGTCGGGGCAGGCAGTAAACGGCGCAAATCGAAACTCTCCTCTTCGGCTTTATAAACCACCTCTTGACAGAGGGCCTGCGAGCGGTCGACAAAGACCGGATCGACGGTATTTTTCCGAGCCTCTCCCATGTGTTTGCCCAACTCCCGGGAAGGAGCTCCGAGCAGGGCAGCCACCCGTTCCCGGTTGGCTATCATCCCAACCAGGACGCGCGAACCGGGATAACCTTTCACCCGATTGAACATCATGGCCGGACCGATCCGCGTGGGCCGCATCACCGTTCCCCCGGCCCCAATTTTGCGGTAAATACCCGCCAATTGATCTTTCGGATCGACCTCCACATCGGTTTCAAAATACTGATGCGGCAGGGTTTTCAATAGTTCGATAGTGCTTCGCAGGTCATCTATCTGCACATTCGCATGCTTGTTTTCCATGATCGCTTATTTTAATTTGTGTTTTTGGTAATAGCCCGAAGAGTACACTCTGAAAATGACCAACCCCACCCCGATCAGACCCGCGTAAAGCAAAAAGAGCCACAGAAAATTGAATTTCTGGATCAGGGTTCCGGCTACGGCGATACCGATGCCGATGCCCAGGTCCCAAAAGGTAAAATAGGTAGCATTGGCCACTCCCCGGTGATCGTCCGCAGCCAGGTTAATAAACATTTCCTGAAACGCCGGCATGATGAATCCGTATCCGATACCGGCCAGCAGCGCGATCCCGAGAAATAGGGCCCGGTTCATTTCCAGGGCGAACAGGGCAAAAGTGAGGGCCAGGATCAAGCTTCCGAGGTAGATGACCGGAATCACGCGGCCTTTATTCAAGGCTTTACCCGAGACAAACCGTGCGGCCAGAATACCGGCGGCGAAGACCAGGAAAAAAATACCACCCACGCTCTTGACTGCCGAGGTTTGTTCACTGTATACTCCGATGTAATTGAACAACGCTCCGTAAGCGAATCCGAGAAAGAGAAACGGAATCGCACAAAGAATAGCATGAGTGAGAATAAAATCGTGGAGGGTCCGTTTGGACGGGCCGTTGCTCGAAAGTTTGGGTTTTTGAAACGGTTTAATCCACAAGATAGTCAACCAACCCAGCAGGGCGGCGGCAAAGGCGCAGAGAAAAATAACTTGGAAGGATACCTGGCCGTATAATCCCAATCCTACAAAAGGACCGAGAGCCATCGCCACGCTGGTGGCCATGCCGAAGTAATCGATTCCTTCCCCTTGCCGGGAAGGGGGCATGATGTCGACCGCAATGGTATTCCCGCTGACGCTGCTCATTCCGAAGGCCAGACC
>JAJQAW010000033.1 GCA_021203585.1 Rikenellaceae bacterium | reverse complement strand
GTCGATCGACATCGTGAAAAAAATTAAATTAAACCAAGGACAATTTTCCCGACCGGGAAATTCGTCCGCCTTGTTCGGGCATCTTACAACGGAATAACCCGCCCGCGGCGAAAAGGTTTACAATTTGCGGCAAAAAAGAGTAAAAAAAGCAAAAAAGGGTGAACCGCACCGGATTCACCCATTCAGCGCCTGTTTTCCCTGCAAACGAATCCTATTCCTCCAACAGGTAATCCACGATGAAACCGATCTCGTTAGCCAATTCCAGCGGGCTCCCGAAATAACCGCTAGAAACCCAGCGTACATCCCCCTGGCGGTCGATAATGACTTTCTGCGGAATGTCGCTCATGGAAAACCGTTTCCCGAAATCGCCGAAAGTGGTTCCGTGTTGGCCGCTTTCACTCACGCCGTCATACAACACGTCGAAATCGAATCCCCGGCGCTCCATGACCAGCGGTACGTACTCCTTAAATTCATTCCCGCGTTCGAGGGTATTGACAAAATAAAAGGCCACCCGTTCCTCTTCCGCGTACCGGTCCCGGGCCATTTTCATACCCGGCATCGCGGCCATACACGGCCCGCACCAGGTAGCCCAAAAGTCCAGTACCACCACTTTGCCTATCAGCTGTTCCGTACTCACGGTTCCCCCCGCCATCCGCTCCAGCCGGAACGGAACCCCTGACTTCCGGATGAGTTGGCTTTTCAGTTTTTCCTCCATCCGGGCCACGTAATCGGGCGAGCGCAGGCTGCCCAGATAATCCTTAAAGCTTCTTCCCGGATTCCTGTCCGTAAAATCCACGCGCAAGATGTCTACCATCTCGGGAGTAACCGCGTCCGAATGCACACACTCCTCGATAAACGGAACCACCAGATGAGTATAGCCGTTTTGGGCCAGCAAATCGACGTACAATTCGTTGAATTCGGAGATTTTTCCTTCGAGCACCGGTTTCAACGGTTCGAGGATTTCAAGCGCTCGTTCCCGATCCCCGGTTTCCGCTAAGATTTTAGCGTGGGTCACGATGTATTCCTCCCCCTCGTAAAGCATGGCTTGCTTCCATTGGTTCGGAGAGTACCGTTTGCGGCGTATGGAGGTCAGGTAACGGTCTTCACCGCCCTCGATCCGGCGGATCAACTCCGCGTACAGGGCGTCCGCGTACGGACGGAGAAATTCGGCCGTGCGCACATTTTTGGTGTAGGGCAACAGGATTCCCCGGTAAAAAAATCATCCAGGGCCGGATAGGGCACGATGGGCAGGTATTTTTCCAGTACCTCCCAGGTTGTAAAAGCAATCGCTCCGCTCGCGCAGGGTATACCAGAATATCCGGGGGTAGTACGCGTCATCGTTGAAGGTCCGAGGCACCGGATATTCCAACGGCGGAAAACGTTCGACAAAGGCTTCCAGGAAGTCGAATTTCCGGATGGAATCCCGCTCGGAGAAGACCTGGAAAATGGCCTGCTCCCGTTCCTGCAACCCGCCGGGGAAACGCTCCGCCGCCACGGCTTCCAGCTCCAGCCGTTTTTCGTCGTTTTGCAAGATCGACCGGCAAAGCTGCGCGGCGCGCAGGAGCGACAACTCTTCCGTATCGTTCGAAGAGAGCATGTACTGGATGTCGTTCAGTAATTGTTCGTGATGCTCGCCCGGTTCGTAGGAATTCAGTAGGGTATAGGCGAAAAATACCAATTTTTCGGCCGATTCCGGAAAAGACATGCTTTCCCGCTGGAGCCAACCCATGGTATTGCGGTCGTCTATCCGGTCCTCCTCGTGCAGATACCCCGGCACGGCATACCGGTCGAGCGTCCGGCTGGCGATCAGGCCCCGGTGCAGGAAAGTACCCGGTTGGATGACAAGCTGATCGCCGTCCATCTTATAGACGAACATCCCGTAAGAATTATCCGCAGAACCTGAATCCCCTTGCGCAGGATCGTCGCCGTAGAATTTACAGGCCAGCAGTACGCTGTTTTCCGGCAGCAGGTAAGTGGCCGTCCACCGATCGCCTTCCTGGGCGAGGTCCAGATCGTGCGCCGTCCAGTCGTTCCCGTCGCACAGGTAGATTACTCCCGTAACGGTTCGACTCTCTGCCAGCGGGGTCACCGCGGGGTTGTAAGTAATGGAAATTTCAGCCCCTCCGAGCGGATACTGCGGGGCGACGATAAACGGCTGTTGCGCCTGTATCCGTGGTATCAAGGCTGCCGTGCCGAGCAGGCAGATGGCAACTAAAAGCAATTTTTTCATGGTTTCTTGTTTTAACGTGGGCCGGCGGCCCGTTTTGTAAGATGCGCCAAACAAGAAATCAAACAAATGTAAACAGTATTTCGGACAAACCTACCGATAGTTGTTGATTTTTTTCCAAAGAGCAGGAATTTTATACGGAAAAGTATAAAAATCGATTCTCAATCGATATATTTGCAAACGTGTCGCCCCTGCACCCCCAAGGATGGCAGGAAAACCGGCTCCCGCTATGGCCAAAAAATCTCCGATTCATACCGATTCCTTTTCCGAGAGCCAGCTGACGGCACGCATCCGCCGCCGCGACCCTCAGATTTTCTTGCATTTATACGATCGGTATTACAACCGCCTTCACCGCTACGCTTATCAATACGTATCCGACTACGACACAGCGAACGACATCGTGCAGTCGGTTTTTATCGGATTGTACGAACATGCGCCCCGACTGGCTCCGGATACTTCTCCAGGGTCGTGGTTATACGTTTCTGTCCGGAATCGGAGCCTGAATTACCTGCGCGATCACCGGATCGAGGTGCACAACCAGTACTTCTACCTGGAAAACTACGAAGAGCAAGAACTGGCCGAACACCTGGAAGACAATGGCGAATTGCTCTCCCGGATTCGGGAGATCGTACAGCAAATGCCGCCCAAACGCCGGGAAATTTTCGAGATGCGCTTTTTCCAAAACCTCCGGCAAACCGAAATTGCGGAGGCGTTATCCCTGTCCACCAATACGGTCAAAGTACAGCTCCACCGTGCGATTCAAAAAATCCGGGAAACGCTCTCTTCTTCCCGGTCGACCGGACTGCCGTTGCTACTTTTCCTGCTCAGCCAGCTTGAAAAGCTGGACTGACCCATTAACTACCAGGTATTAACTTGCCGTTCGACAGGTCGGCGGTCACGAGATTACTCCGTGAATGTACCGAGAAATGGACTTTCAGAGAGCGCCCTAATTTTTTTCAACCGTTTTTAACGTTATTCGGGAATGCGGGTTTCAAATCCGTTCTATGATCTCCAATTGTTCCTTTACGAACCGGATTCGCTCCGTGTGATTGCTGCAGGAAAGGATCACGGCTCCGTTCATCAAGCGGTCGGCAATAATCTTTTGCGAGCGGAGGTCCTGTTCATTTTCACTGCCGCAGAACGCATGGATGGTACAAGAAGAAATCGATACGGTTCACCCGGGTACTGGTAACCGTATTGCTGTGGAAATTCATATCGACCGGAGAAACGGCAAAGGTAAACTTTTCGTAGGGTGCGGGATTGGCGCACAGACGATTCAGGTAGCCGATCATATCTTTCAACTCTTCCTTCATTTGCTCCGCATCTTGCCGGGTGATCATATCTACATGGAGGAAAAATCGAATATCCCGGACCACATTTTCGATGATATTGGTTCCCCACAACAGTGTGAGATGAGCAAAGGAATCGATCAGATCCAGATAACGCTTTTTCAATTCATCAAAGGCCGGCCACTCCTGCACAAGGACTTTAAAGGCATCGGGATCGATCGATTCCTTGGTAAAATAGCTCAGTTTGAGCATCAATAACTGGCTGATTTTATCGTAGCGGATATGCAAGGCTTCGGGAACCCGGTTGCATATTACCGTATAAGAACTGTTTTCACACGCTGCCGCATTTTCCAGGATCGAAAACAGTTTCGAAATGTAATTTTTGCTCATCGAATACGGCTCGGGAAACTGATAAACCCGGAGAGAACTCACACTGGCCGGGTTTTTCTCGGCCAGCGATTCCATGGAAATACCGAGTTCGGAACAAATATTAAAAATTTCTTCGAACGAGAATTTATATTCGCCCTTCAATCGACGCCAGATCGACTTGTAGTCTTTATTTAGTATCGAGGCCAGTCGTTCGGTAATCTCATTCTCCTGATGAATCCGCATGGAAAGGATTTTCTTCAGATTGGTCAATAATGTTTTATACTCCTGCATCGTCTATTGGTTTACGATCAAAATTATTAACTATCTGATAAAGTCCCTAATCCGGTACGAAAGTAATTTAGAATACCCGAAACAGGAATCCAGCACTCCTGTACCGAGTAATGACTACGGGAAGTACCGGGCAGAAAGGGAGGGGCCGCTCCCTTTGAGGAGTCTGCATGGCACGAAGTTCTTGGAGGAAAACCGCCCGGGGACTCGATTTGCGAAAAATTACCTAATTTTGAGACAGGCCTCGGGTAATCGGACAGGATAGCACCGATGGAGAACTGAAAAGAGAAATTATTTTCCTTCCCTCTACCATTGGAGCATCATTTTTGTTGGATAGTTACCGGTAAAAATTAATATTATGAGAAAGAGTATCATGACAGGTGTGTTTTTGTGTATCACTGGATTATTTACCGTGAACGGACAGCCGCAGAGACAGCGCTCGGGAGGCTCTCCGGATAAAAGCGGGGATGCTGAATTAATGGCTTTGCAGGCGCAAACCATCCCAAAGTTCGTGCAGCGAGTATACGAGGATTCTGTCACCGGAAAAACCATGGAGTACAATCTGTTTATTCCGGAGAACTACGATTCGACACAAACCTATCCGCTGCTGTTGTTTATCGCCGATGCGAGTACGGTCAATCAGGATGTAACCGTACCCTTGAAACAGGGTTACGGAGGGGTTGTCTGGGCTTCGGACGAAGATCAGGCCAAACACCCCTCCTTCATTCTGGTTCCGCAATTTGTCACTCAAACCGTAAGCGACAATTGGTCCACCTCCTACGAGGTGGAAATGGTGATCCGGCTGCTGGAATCGGTCAAAGAAGCGTATTCCATCGATTCGAATCGGTTGTATACCACCGGACAATCCATGGGCGGTATGATGTCGATGTACTACAACATCGTCCATCCCGATTTATTTGCCGCATCGCTTTTCGTGGGCTGTCAATGGGACACCTCGAAAATGGGCGGATTCAAGCGGGATAAATTCTTTTACATCGTCGGCGCCGGTGATCCGAAAGCTTCGGTAGGCATGGCCGAACTAAAGAAAGTGCTGGAAAACGAGGGTGCGCGGTTCAGCCAAGCGGAATGGGATGCCAAGCTTCCCGAAAGACAACAACAGGAAAATGTCCAAAAACTGTTAGCCCAGGGAAACGATATCAACTTGATCACTTTCACGCTAGGAAGTGTGCTTCTGGAAGGTGGCGCAGGAAATGAACATATGTATTCGTTCGACTATGCTTATCGGCTGGAAGCCGTCAGGGATTGGCTGTTCCGGCAAAGCAAATAAAGGACTTTTTAGAACCGTTTCGAACACAGAAGAACCCGGCACGAACTACATG
>JAJQAW010000351.1:3768-5515 GCA_021203585.1 Rikenellaceae bacterium | reverse complement strand
CGTATTAACTTTGCCCTATGATTACCTTTCCAAATTGTAAAATAAATCTGGGCCTGCGGGTTACGGGTAGGCGTCCGGATGGATACCACGACATCGAAACGGTCATGGTACCGGTCCAGCGATTGTACGATACGTTGGAAATTATAGCTACCGGCAAACAAAAACTGGTTTTTTCCGCATCCGGCATTCCGCTCGATGCGCCGGCCGAAGAAAACCTGTGTGTGAAAGCATACCGGTTGCTTCAAGAATACTATGGAATCGGAGGTGTGAAAATGCACCTGCACAAAACTATTCCATTCGGGGCCGGTCTGGGAGGCGGCTCTTCGGATGCCGTTGCGGCTTTACGGATGCTGAACCGGATTTTCCACTTGCAACTCCCTTTCTCCCGGCTGGAATCCCTGGCGGCGGAATTGGGGAGCGATACGGTGTTTTTTCTGCACAATCGTCCGATACTGGCTCGGGGACGAGGGGAAATTCTCACTCCGGTGGAACTCGATTTGGAACGTTATTTTACCGTAATCATCAAACCCTCCTTCGGAGTCAGTACGGCGGAAGCTTACCGGGGCATTACGCCGAAAGAACCGGAAATTCCACTTCCGGAACTCCTTCAACAGGATATCCGAACGTGGAGAAGCAACCTACGGAATGATTTCGAGGATACGGTATTTCCCCTACATCCGCTGCTGGAACATATCAAAAAAGATCTCTATGCTTACGGAGCGGTGTATGCTTCGATGTCCGGATCGGGATCCGCGATTTTCGGATTATTCGAGCATCCGCCTCGGGGCATTCAATTTCCGGATTGCTTCACTCATTGTGAAGGGTATATGTTGTAGAGCATATCCGGTTGAGAGGCTCGGATTTCCGTTTGTTAAAAAAAACTGTAAACTTGTCCGTTCGAAAAGCGAGCCATAACTGGGGAACACTAACCTGTAATTGACATTATATTCACTTAACCAGATGCTTATGTCTATGGACCATAAGATTCAAGGCCTGGAGGCGCGCCGTGCAAAGGTAAGCCTCGGGGGTGGCGAAAAAGCCATCGAAAAACAAAAAGCGATCGGGAAATTAACGGCCCGTGAGCGCATTGAAATTCTTCTGGACGAAGGTTCATTCTATGAATTCGATATGTTTGTGGAGCACGATGCCCGGGAATTCGGGATGCTCGGCAAAGAACTGGCCAGCGACGGAGTGGTCGTGAGAACCGGAAAGATTTACGGCAAGCCGGTAGCGATTTTCGCTCAGGATTTTACCGTAGTCGGCGGTTCGCTCGGTCTGGCCCACGCCCGCAAGATTACCAAGGTAATGGATTTTGCGATGAAAATGAAAATGCCGATCATCGGGATCAACGACTCGGGAGGCGCTCGTATCCAGGAAGGGGTGAACGCATTGGCCGGATACGGGGAGATTTTTTTGCGTAATACGAAAGCCAGTGGTGTTATTCCGCAGATTTCCGTGATTTTAGGACCCTGCGCGGGCGGAGCAGTGTATTCTCCGGCCCTGACGGATTTTGTATTCGTGGTGGACGGAATCTCTAAAATGTTTATTACTGGACCGGAGGTTATCAAGACCGTGTTGGGTGAGGAAATCGATCAGGAAGCGTTGGGGGGGGGTGCCCGCGTGCATGCCGAAACGACCGGCAACGCCCATTTCTTCGCAGAATCCGAAACGGAATGTTTCGAACAGATCCGAAAATTGATTTCTACCATTCCGGCCAATAACGAAGAAAAAGCGGAGTCCGTAAAAC
>JAJQAW010000351.1:0-3758 GCA_021203585.1 Rikenellaceae bacterium | reverse complement strand
ACCGGTGCTTCCGAATCCGGAATTCGACATCGACACGATCGTTCCGGCCGATCCGACCATTCCGTACGACGTTCGCGATGTAATTCGCGCGGTGGTGGACGACAGCGATTTCCTGGAAGTAATGGAACTCTTTGCCGCCAATATCGTAGTGGGTTTCGGGCGCATCGACGGTCAGACGGTTGGTTTCGTGGCTAATCAGCCGATGGTATTGGCCGGTGTATTGGATTGCGATTCCTCGGACAAGGCAGCCCGTTTTATCCGCTTCTGCGATTCGTTCAATATTCCCATTGTTACCCTGGAAGACCTTCCGGGTTATTTGCCGGGTATCGACCAGGAACACGCCGGAGTGATCCGTCACGGTGCAAAAATGCTGTATGCCTACAGCGAGGCCAGCGTGCCGAAAATCACGGTGATTCTCCGCAAGGCTTACGGAGGAGGATATATCGCTATGAATTCCCGTCATCTGGGCGCCGACTTCGTATACGCATGGCCGACGGCTGAAATTGCCGTGATGGGAGCCGAAGGAGCGGCCAATATTGTTTTCCGCAAAGAAATTCTGGCAGCCGAAGATCCGGCGGCGATTCGCCGGGAGAAAATCCAGGAATACAAAGATAAATTCGCCAATCCCTACGTAGCGGCAGCCAAAGGGTATGTCGATACGGTGATTAAACCGTGTGAGACCCGCGAATATCTCGTCATGTCGCTGGCCGCTTCGGCCCGCAAAGAGGAAGTTACCCCGAAAAAGAAGCACGGAATACCGCCGTTTTAAACCGACGAAGTCCGTGACCGGCGACCGCAAGCCGTGCGGTGCACAGCAGGAATGCCGGTATCAGTTTGCCGTATCGGCGAGTAATGACCTCAAAGCAAAGAACATGGAAAACAATAAATTGGAAAAACTACCTTTGCCGGGCGGAGTCTACGAAACGACGCTCAACAATATGTATAAAAACCGGAAACCCTACTCTCCGGCCGATCCCAAGCACCTGCTCTCGTTCATTCCGGGCGAAGTGCTTCGGTTGGATGTCCAGCCGGGACAGGCGGTCAAAGAGGGCGAGCAGTTGATGATGTACAAAGCCATGAAGATGGAAAACCGCATCCTTTCACCGATCACCGGTACGATCAAAGCGATCCACGTGGAGGTGGGCCAAAACCTGCCTAAAGGAACCTTGATGATCGAGTTCGAATAGCTGCCCGGCGGGCAGTGCTAAGGAGGAGTCCGAACGGGCTCCTCCTTTGTTTTTTACGGATAGGGCGGCGGTTATTCCGGAGAATTAGCAACTAATAGGTATCCGCTTCGGACAATCCCCTTATTAATAGGGATTGTCTCCGAATGCGAAAATCGGGACATTTGCACCTGAAATTAATCCAAATAACCACACACCGGTATATGAACAGTTTATTCAGATTAATAACGATCCCAGTATTTCTTTTGACTCTTTTTACGGCCCAGGGCCAAAACCTTGCCGAAAATCGTTCGCGAACCCGCCTGTCGGGAAGAATCACTTCCACCGACAACGAAATCATCGATTTCGCCTCGGTTTACCTGAAAAATACCCAGCTGGGAGCTTATACCAACGGTCACGGCGAATTCGTTTTCGGCGCTCCGCAAGGCCAGTATATTCTGGTGGTTTCCGCTATAGGGTACGAAACGGTAGAAATGCCGGTTCAAATCTCAGGCCGCTCCCGGCGCATCGATATCGAGCTCAAACCCTCCACCACCGAAATCGAGGAAGTGGTGGTATCGGCCAGCGGGGTGGAGCGGGTCAACAAATCGGCATACAACGTGATCGCCGTGGATGCCAAAAGCATGCACAACAGTACCCTCGATCTGGCCCATGCCCTGGTGCGGGTTCCGGGGGTAAAACTCCGCGAATCGGGAGGCGTTGGCTCCGACCTGCAATTCACGCTGGACGGGTTCAGCGGAAAACACATCAAATTTTTTATGGACGGAGTACCGATGGAGGGAATCGGTTCTTCGTTCGGGATCAATAATATCCCGATCAATTTTGCCGAAAGGATCGAAGTATACAAAGGCGTTGTTCCGGTAGGTTTCGGTGCCGATGCGCTGGGAGGGGTCGTTAATATCGTAACGGGTAACACCAACCGGCAGCGTACCTTTGTGGATGCTTCCTACTCTTATGGCTCTTTCAATACCCACAAATCGTATATCAACTTCGGCCATACCACAAAATCCGGTTTTATGTTCGAAGTGAATGCTTTCCAGAATTATTCCGACAACAATTATAAAATCACCCAGAACAACATTACCAATTTCGAATGGAACGAAGATACGCAGAACTGGGATCGTTGGGCAAGCACCCAAGCCTATGAAAAGGTCAAGCGTTTTCCCGATACTTATCACAATGAAACGCTCGTGGGTAAGCTCGGAGTCGTGGGAAAAAGTTGGGCCGATCGTCTGGTGTTCAGTATGACCTACGCGCAAAGCGATAAAGATGTGCAGAACGGGGTGAAACAGGAAATTGTTTACGGGATGAAGAAAACCAAATCCCATTCCGTGATGCCCTCGGTGCAGTATCTCAAACGAAATCTGTTCACCGAAGGACTGGATGTCAACCTGAGCGCCAACTACAATTACAACGTACGGCACAATATCGACACGTCGGCCTATTATTATAATTGGCGCGGGGAACGGATCTATACCGGTAGTCTGGGCGAACAAACCTATCAGAATGCCAAGTACGACGAAGACAACTGGAGCGGAACCTTTACGGCGAATTACAGGATCGGCGAACGCCATGGTTTTGTACTGAATCACGTACTCACCGCTTTCGACCGCAAAGCGCAGGAAAACGCCGCCAGCAGCGGAGCTACTTCCACAGCAGCGGTTCCCAAGAGTTCCCGAAAAAACATTACGGGTCTTTCTTACCGGTTCAGTGTCGATCAGCGTTGGAATCTTTCCGTGTTCGGTAAATACTACAATCAGTCCAGTAAGGGCCCGGTCAATACCAACACATCCGGAGGGTATGACTACCAACAATTTGCCAAAAAAGTAGACGTATTCGGTTATGGCGCGGCCGGGACCTATTTCTGGAAAGATTTGCAGTTCAAGTTATCCTACGAAAACGCCTACCGCCTGCCGACCAACGATGAGATGTTCGGCGACGAGGATTTGGAGCAGGGTTCGGCGGGATTGAAACCGGAACAAAGCGATAATTTCAACCTCAATATCACGTTCGGTAAAAATTACGGACAGCATTCCGTCTTTGCCGAAGTCGGTTTGTTGTATCGGGATACCAAAGATTACCTGATGCGTACGCTGGAAATTTATTCGGGTGGATTGAATTACGGGGAGCACCAGAATCACGGTAAAGTCCGGACGGAAGCCCTGAACGCAGGCTTGCATTACGGGTACGCCAACCGCTTGTCAGTAGGTGGAAACCTGACGATGCAGAATATCCGGGACCGGGAAAAAAATGCCCAGAATGATGTCGAAAACCTCAGCGTCTCTTATGGGGAACGCATGAAAAATGTCCCTTATTTCTTTTTCAATGGCGACGCTTCCTATTATTTCCCGGACCTGGGGGGGAAAGGAAACGTCTTGACCCTGCATTACGACAACCTGTATGTGAAAAGTTTCTACCTGGAATGGCCTTCTTTGGGAAACCGCAACAAAAGCGTAGTGCCCACTCAATTTTCGCACAATTTGAGTGTGATGTACAGCCTGCAAAACGGCCGGTATAATTTCACCTTGGAATGCCGGAATTTTACCAACGAGAAAGGGTACGATAATTTCAGCC
>JAJQAW010000089.1:1303-5532 GCA_021203585.1 Rikenellaceae bacterium | reverse complement strand
CTGCAAAATAACCGAAAGGGATTCGGCAAAGAAAATCCCGCAAAGGATCGGCAACAGCAATTCTTTTCGGATCAACAGGGCGAACACGGCGATTACGCCGCCGATTGCCAGACTTCCGGTATCACCCATAAAAACCTGAGCCGGATAACCGTTATACCAAAGAAAACCGAGCAGGGCGCCGACCATGGCCGCAGCATAGACCAATAACTCCCCGCTTTGAGGGATGTACATGATATTGAGGTATCCCGCATAAATGATATTTCCGGACAAATAAGCCAATATTCCCAGCACCACGATGATGATTGCCGATATTCCGGCAGCCAGTCCGTCCAGTCCGTCGGTCAAGTTGGCTGCGTTAGAAACGGCCGTAATGATAAATATCGCGGCTAAAATATAGACCAGCCAACTCAATACTTGATTCCGGTCCCACTCATCGGGAAAGAGCATCGAATACTCGAATTCGTTGTTCTTGAAGAACGGGATGGTGGTTTTGGTAGTCTTTTCCGGCTCCGACAGGTAGATTTCCTCCGAACCGCCGGAAAAATTTTCAAAACGCGTGGTTTGTGCCGAAGAAGGACCGGAGGCTTCGTGGCGCACCACAATGTCGCTGTTCATCCACATGGTCATTCCTACGATGACCCCTAACCCTACTTGACCGATAATCTTGAATCTGCCGTTCAGTCCCTCTTTGCTTTTACGGAAAACCTTGATGTAATCGTCGATAAATCCTATAATTCCCAACCAAACGGTAGAGATAATCATCAGTATCAGATAAATATTGGAAAGAATCCCGAATAGCAGTATCGGAACCAGGATAGCCAGCAGAATAATAATCCCTCCCATAGTAGGCGTACCTTTTTTCTGCATCTGTCCTTCCAGACCCAAGTTTCGGATCTCTTCCCCGATCTGTTTTTTTTGCAACAGCCGAATGATCCGCTTGCCGAAGATCATGCCGATCACCAGAGCCAGAATGATGGTCATCCCCGAACGGAAAGAAAGATATTGAAACATCCGGATACCCGGTATATCGAAATGTTCCCCTAAATAATTAGCCAGTGAATGCAACATACTTTTTGAACTCAGTTAACTTTGAAATACTACAGACCGAATGCCCGGATCAATTCCTCTTTATCGTCGAAGTGGTGATTCACCCCTTCCACACTCTGATAAGTTTCGTGTCCCTTACCTGCAACCAAAATGAGATCCCCGGGCCGCGACAGGGCCACTGCCGTTTTAATGGCTTCGCGGCGGTTACTGATCACCAAAGATTTCATACCCGGCTCCAAGCCTTTTTTCATATCTTCCAAGATATCTTCCGGTTTTTCAAACCGTGGATTATCGGAAGTGAGAATGACCAGATCGCTCTGTTGACCGGCAATTTGAGCCATCACCGGACGCTTGGATCGATCGCGGTTTCCTCCGCATCCGACTACCGTATACAGTTTTTGATCCGGTGTACGGATTTCATGGATCGTGGCCAGGATATTGGACAGGGCGTCCGGAGTGTGGGCATAATCTACGATACCGGTCACTCCCTGGCGGGAGCGTACGAATTCGAAGCGGCCGCTTACCGGGACCAATTCGCTCAGGACTGGCAACACTTCGTCCCGGTCGCTACCCAGCAGCAAAGTTGTGCCGTAGACGGCCAGAAGATTGTAAGCGTTGAATTTACCGATGAATTTTACCCACACTTCCCGATCGTCGATTTGGAGCAGCATGCCGTCCAAATGGGTTTCCAGAATTTTACACCTAAAATCGGAAAAACTTTTCAGTGAATAGGATTTAACCGCCGCACGGGTATTCTGGACCATGACTTTACCGTTTTTGTCGTCGGTATTGACCAGAGCGAAAGCCTCCCTGGGCAGAGTGTCGAAAAACCCCTTCTTGGCTTTCAGGTAATCGGCAAAAGTTTCGTGGTAATCCAAATGATCGTGGGTCAGATTGGTGAAAATGCCGCCGGCAAACCGCAATCCTTCGATGCGGTGTTGAGCCACACTGTGCGAACTGACTTCCATAAAACAGTACTCACATCCGGCTTCCACCATTTCCTGCAGTAAAGCATTCAAACGGAGGGCATCCGGAGTGGTATGAGTCGAAGGGATCTCTTTTTCATCGATTCGGTACACCACCGTAGACAGCAACCCGACTTTATAACCCAACTTTCGGTACATTTCGTACAACAAACTGGCCGTCGTCGTTTTACCGTTCGTGCCGGTCACTCCGACCAATTTCAACCGGGCACTGGGATGTCCGTAGAAGTTGGCGGCTATCAAGCCGAGCGCTCGGGAAGTATCCGCGACTCGAACATAAGCCACGCCCGGCAGGCGTTGTTCGGGCCACCGCTCGCATAAAATAGCCCGGGCGCCTCGAGCCACCGCATCTTCGATATAGGTATGTCCGTCGGATTGCGTACCTTTTACGGCAGCAAACAACCGACCGGCAGTCACCTGCCGGGAATCGAACTCCAAACCGGTGATCGGCTCTTGCAGATCGCCGTCTACCTCTATGATTGCTGCTCCGCGGAGCACCTCCTGTAATTTCATGCTTGTACTGAATTTATCTGACCGATAAGGTTAAATGGACATTTTGGCCGGAAATTGCCGGATTACCTGCCGCTACGGATTGCCGAACCACCGTTCCCTTTCCGGAAAAGCTGACATTCATACCTCGGCTCTCCAGCAGCCGTACCGCATCCTGCAAGGACATACCGGTCACATCGGGTACCGACGCTACATCCTCTCCCACAAAGGACACCAGCTGCATTCCTGCACTATCCGACTCTATTCGGGCAAATCCCCGAACCTCTTTTTCGGCCCTGTATGGGATTTTTAATTGGTCCAACACTTTTTTAACTTTCCGCTCGTTCCCCCCTTTTACCAGCGGCAACTCTTCCGATAATGCGGATTGTTCGGCCACCGGAGGATTCCAGTCGATGCTGGTGCCGTATACCCGCTCGGCAATCGCTTTGAAAACCGGACCGGCCAGAGAACCTCCGTAGTAAATCGCTCCTCCCCCCGGTCCGGTGTGCGTTTCGATCGCTACAATCAGAGAATATTTCGGATCATCCGCCGGGAAATACCCGGCCAGCGTAGCCAGATAATCCATAGCTCCACTCCGCCTGTATCCCTGGTTGCGGTTGGGGATTTGTGCGGTACCGGTTTTTACGGCTATGGGCAAATCCTGTATTTGAAGCCGTTTGCCCGTACCGTCGGTAGCTACGCTGCGCAAACTCTGTTGCGCAAGGGCGATGGTTTGCGGAGAACTGATCCGGCGTCGCAGAACTTTCGGTTCAAAAGTTTTTACCGTTTCACCGTATTGCCGGAGTTCTTTTACGATCAGGGGAGCCATCATCTTACCGTCATTGGCTACCGCATTGTAAAGCACCAGTGTTTGCAGCGGTGTTATTTCCAATTCATAACCGTACGCCATGGATTGGAGCGACCAGTTGCTCCAACTCTGCGCATCCGGTTGTTTAATCCACGGTCCTTTATATCCTTCGATCTGGAAGGGCAGCGTATCCCGAACCCCCAGACGGGTCAATTGGTCGATATACCGTTGCGGCCGGCTTTTGGTTCGGTCCGTATCCCGGTAATGTTCGTACACTGCCCGCGCGAAACCCACGTTGGACGATTCGTCGAACACCTCTTTGAGAGTTAGCCGTTTCGGACCGCCATGCGAATCCCTGACCTGTCGGCCTCCGATCACATCAAATCCGTAATTGATATCGATCGTATCCTCCAGGTGCATACCGGCATCCTCCAACAAAACCATGAGATTAGCCAGTTTGAAAGTCGATCCGGGATTGATACGCTGTGCAATGGCGTGATTCATATCTTCCTCGCAGGAACCATCCCGGCGGCGGGTCAAGTTGGCCATAGCCCGTATCTCCCCGGTTTCCACTTCCATCAACACAGCGGTTCCCCAAATGGCATTGGTAGCCACCAATTGTTCCCGCAAAGCGCGTTCGGCAACATCCTGCAAATCAATATCAATGGTGGTAACCACATCGTATCCGTGCTGTGGATCGACATTCTGTTCATCGTGGACCGGAATCCAGAAGGAACCGGAAATCCGCTGCATTCTGGTCCGCCCGTTTTTACCTTTAAGCTCCAGATCGAAAGCCCCTTCCACTCCCCACATCAAGGAATCATGAACCCGGCGTCCGATTGTTCGTTGAGCTATGGAGCCGTAAGGAAGTACCAGTTCGTTGATCTTTTCCGCCTGAAACC
>JAJQAW010000089.1:0-1293 GCA_021203585.1 Rikenellaceae bacterium | reverse complement strand
AACCCGCTGACTGTCGGCTTGGGAATGTCCAACAACGGAAACCTTTTCCTTTTATTCAAATCCTAATAATCCACCCGCCGGGGTGCGATCCGAAAGACGCGTTGATTCCCGGTCTTAGCCTGTTGCCGCCTGGAATCAAGCAGGTTTTTATATTGCTGTTTGGATTTGTCGCCAAAAAATTTCGCCAAAGCTTCCGACAGTGCGTCCAGGTGGCGGTAAAACAGGGAATCGGTCAAACCGGTGGCTTTGAAGTCCATCCGGATCTCATACATCGGAGAGGAAGTAGCCAACAGCCTTCCGTCGTAAGCCAGGATATTCCCGCGTTCGGCCTCCTGTTCAGCCCAACGAAAAGTTCGGGTACCTTCGGCAACCGCCCGGAGTGTTTCGCCGTCCGGACCATATTGGATGTAAAGAATTCGTCCGATGATCAGCAAGCCCAAAAACACGAACAGCCCGTAAACGATCCAGGCCCGATGCGTTATTCCCTCTTTGATCGGCGATACTTTTTTTTCCATGCGGGAAATGCTTCTCTATTCGACAACTTTGGGCGGAACGACGGACTCCTGCAACTCGATCCCATACTCCTCGAGGGCTTTCAGAATTTCGCTCTGACGGCTGGCCTTCATCCGCATTTCATTGAAATACAAAGATCGGGTACGCAATTCCTTCACCTGGTTATTCAGCCGGTTATAACGGCGGTTCAGAATTTGCGTACGATATCCGTAAGCAATATAAGCCAGCATCATCACGGCGATGAGGAACACGAATTTTAACTGACGCTGCGCTTTCGGTGTCCGCAGAACTCCACCGACAAAGAATCGTCCCGCTTTTTTCCGGAACGAACCTTTGGCACGGGCACGCTGTGCTTTTACCCCTTCCACGGTATGAACTTCTCCTTGCATAACTATTTTTTCGAAGCGGCGCGCAATTTGGCACTACGGGAACGGCTGTTTGCCTCGATTTCCTGTGCCGAAGGCACTATGGCCTTGCGGGTAATCAATTCAAACGGCGAAGCAGTCTGTCCGAAAAAATCCTTCTCGGCCACCCCTTCGAAGTTACCGTCCCGCATATAATTTTTGACCAGCCGGTCTTCCAACGAATGATACGTGATCACCACCAACCGCCCTCCCGGCTTGAGCACTTTTAAGGCCTGTTCCAGCATCATTTTCAAGGCATCCATTTCCCGGTTGACCTCGATCCGGATCGCCTGGAACATTTTGGCCAGGAATTTTTTTTCATCTCCCCGCGGCAGGAGCGGCTCTACCGTCCGCCTAAGCTCCGCAATGGTCCCTA
>JAJQAW010000268.1:976-5533 GCA_021203585.1 Rikenellaceae bacterium | reverse complement strand
GGTTGATTTTCAGCCCGAAAACGGAAGCTTACAAACAGGTTGGCGGGATCATCGCCATCGGAAAAATCTTTCCTTCGCAGTGGGATTGGTATTACTTCTGGCACATTACAGCCATGCTTTCCATCATGTTGGCCGTTCTGAACCTGGTGCCGATTCCGGGGCTGGACGGAGGACACGTGATGTTCGTTCTGTACGAAATGATCGCGCGCCGCAAACCGAGCGATAAATTTATGGAGGCCATTACCTGGATCGGATTGATCCTGATTCTTTTCCTGCTATTGTTTGTCAACGGAAACGACGTAATCAAACTTTTTACCAATGGTTGACAGGGAATTGATTTTTGCCACCCATAACCGGCATAAGCTCGAAGAAGTTCAACAGCTGCTGGGGGAGGCGTTTCGGCTGTCGACCCCGGCGGATTGCGGGATATGGGAAGAAATTCCCGAAGAACAGCCCACGCTGGAAGGAAATGCCCTGCAAAAGGCGCGGTATCTGCATCAGCGAACGGGAAAAGATTGTTTTGCCGACGATACGGGATTGGAAGTGGAAGCGCTGGGCGGGGAACCGGGTGTTTATTCGGCCCGTTATGCCGGGGAGGAGAAAAACTCCGAAGACAACATGGATTTGTTGTTAGCCAGACTGGAAGGCCAAGCCCATCGCAAGGCGCGGTTTCGTACGGTGATCGCACTCATTTTATCCGGCCGGGAATACCTATTCGAAGGGGTGGTGGACGGCATGATTCGACCCGAGCGCAGCGGTGCGGAAGGCTTTGGCTACGATCCGGTTTTTCAGCCGCAAGGGTATGACATTACCTTCGCCCAGATGGATTTGCCTGCCAAAAATGCGATCAGCCATCGAGGACAGGCGGTCCGTAAACTGGTCCATTTCCTGAAAAACTTACCTTAAGATGAAAACTTATAAGGCACGGGGAATCGTACTGCATACGGTAAAGTACGGGGATTCCGGCCTTGTGGCTTATCTTTACACCGAACCTCACGGGCGCCAGACTTACCTTATTCAGGGAGTGCGTTCTTCCCGCAGCCGGGGCAACAAAGCCGCCTTGTTCCAACCGATGTTCCTACTCGATTATGAAGGAGCGATGCCCCGACTGGGGGATATGCACCGAATGCGGGAAGTCTCTCCGGTCTTCCCTTTGTCCGCCATTCCATTCGATGTTCGTAAAAGTACGATTGCTCTATTTATGGCCGAAGTGCTCTACCGGTTGGTGCGGGAATCGGAGGCCAACCCGCATCTTTTCGCTTTTCTCGAACAGGCGGTGCAGGCATTGGACATGCTACAGGAGGGGGTTTCGAATTTTCACCTTTGGTTTTTAGTGAAGCTTTCTTATTTTTTGGGATTTTATCCGGGAAACGGCTATGCCGAGGAACACTATTTCGATATCATGCGGGGCGAATTTGTCCTGTTGCCCCCTTCGCACCGGATGATGATGGAACGGCAGGAGGCCCGGCTTTTGGGGGAGCTGATGGATATTCGGGTGGATCGGTTGGGATCGATCGCTTTAAACCGGAACCAACGAGTACCCTTTTTACAGGAACTGCTGCCCTTTATCGGATACCATGCCGATTCGATTCATACGGTCAAATCGTTGGAAATTTTACGGGAAGTTTTTTAAGCGGATCATTTCGATTCTGTTCATTTGCTCGATTTTCACCGGAGTATTCCGGCGGTAATTCCGGTTTGTGTATCTTTACAGCGCAAAAAATGAAAAAAACAGGAGACAATGACCGCTATTTTAATCGTTGAGGATGACCAACGAGTGGCTGAACTGCTCAAGCGGGGCCTGGAAGAGTTCGGGTACGGGGTTGCCGTAGCGTTCGACGGTGAAATGGGGCTGAGGCTGTTGCGTTCCATGAATCCCGATCTGGTTATTTCAGATGTAGTTCTGCCCGGAATGAACGGCTTCGAACTGGTACGGGAAATTAAAAAACAACACGCGGAACTACCGGTGATCATGCTCACGGCGCTCGGTGCGACGGACGACAAACTGGAAGGTTTCGATTCCGGAGCGGAGGATTATATGGTTAAACCGTTCGATATCCGGGAAGTGGACGCCCGCATCCGTATTTTGCTGCGTCGAAAGGGGAAAGGGGATACACGGACCGCTTTCCGGGAACTTACCTACGCCGATCTGACGGTCAACTTGTTGACCGGGGCGGTACGGCGCAAGGAAAAAGAGATCAAACTGACCCCCAAGGAATTCAATCTGCTGACCTATATGATGCAAAATCCCGACCGGGTACTCTCACGGGTGGAAATTGCGGAGAATGTCTGGAATACCCATTTCGACACGGGAACCAACTTTATCGACGTGTACATCAATTACCTGCGCAAGAAAATCGACCGGGATTTCGAGAGCAAACTCATCCATACCAAAACCGGGGTAGGATTTATTTTCAGCAGCCATGAAAATCAGAACTAAACTGGCTCTGCGTTACACGTTGGCTACGGCTGCCGTGGTTTCGGTATTGATTGCCGTGGTCCTGATTTCTTCGTACCGCAATCGGGAGAATGAGTTTTACCAGTTGCTGGAAAGCGAAGCCATTACCAAGGCCCACCTGTTTCTCAATGGAAACGTGGATCCGGAGACGATGCATCAAATCTATCTGAACAACCGGGAGTTTATCCATGAAGTGGAGGTGGCCGTATATGATTCGGAACTCCGGTTGCTTTACCACGAATACCACGGAGAGCGATATCGTCAAGGAAACCCCGGAAATGCTTCGCAGTATTCTCGCCGGTAATAATCTGCGGTTTTACCAGGGTCCCTACCAGGTGACCGGATTGGTGTATATCTTCGAGGGTCAGGATTATGTGGTGACAGCCGCCGCTTACGACGGGTACGGACTGTCTAAACAAAACGCATTCGCTTTTGTGGTCATCATACTCTGGATGGTCAGTGTCGTGTTGCTGGCTGTCGTAGGTTATTTACTGGCCCGCGGCAGTTTGTCGCCGATCAAGCGCATTGTGGAGAAGGTAGAATCCATTACCGGTTCCAATATTGATAAACGGCTGGAGGTTCCCAATCCGGACGACGAACTGGGAGAGTTGGGGCAAACCTTTAACCGCATGCTCGGAAGGTTGGAGAAGGCCTTTGATAACCAGAAGCTGTTCGTGAGTAATATTTCACACGAATTGCGAACGCCACTGGCCGCACTCATTGCTGAGTTGGATCTGATGCTGATCCGTGATCACACAGCCGCACAGTACAAGCAGGCTATCGAACATGCGCGGCTGGATGCCAAAAAGATAGAGCGTCTTTCGCTCGGATTGCTCGATCTGGCGCGGGCGGACTATGATGCGGGGCGAATTACCCTGAAAGATACCCGGTTGGATGAATTATTGCTCGATGCGAGTCAGGTCGTACTGAAAGCCAATCCCACGTTTCATGTGGATTTGATGTTCGACCAAACGATGGACGACGAATCCCTGATTACAGTCCGGGGAAATGAATATCTGTTGACCATGGCCTTTGCCAATTTAATGGAGAACAATTGTAAATTTTCGGCCGACCGGACTTCTCGGGTGCACATCTCCTATTTCGATCGCTATTCGGTGCTTCGGTTTTCGGATGCGGGCGTGGGAATGTCAGCGTAGGATATCGCCCAGCTATTTACCCCTTTCTACCGGGAAAAAACAGTGCCGATACATCCGGGCACGGGATCGGTATGGCCCTGGTGCATAAAATCGTGCAATTACACCGGGGGACGGTGGAGATATTTTCACAGGAAGGGGAAGGAACGGTTTTTATCCTGCACCTTCCGCATATTTAACGGTCCGCACGCTCGAGCGCGGTCCGAAAGTTTTTCTATTTATGCCCATGAAAACAGTTCTGGTAGCTCTGAGCGGAGGCATCGACAGCGCCGCAACCGCATTAATCCTGTACGAGCGCGGATACCGGGTGACCGGGATTACCTTTAATCTCACCGGTGACGAGCAGGCGATCGCAGCCACCGAAAAACTTGCCGAACGTCTGCGTATTCCTTTGGTGGTGGAAGACGTGCGCCAGGATTTTGAACGGGAAGTCCAACGTTATTTTATAGAGGGATACATGCGGGGAGAGACTCCGGCTCCCTGCTCGGTATGCAATCCGAAAATAAAATGGAAGACCCTGACCCAGGCGGCGGACCGGCTGGGAATCGAGCGGATAGCAACGGGACATTACATTCGCCTGAGCCGCTGGAGCGGCTTTTATTTCGTACGTCGGGGCATCGATCCGGTAAAGGATCAGTCCTATTACTTGTGGGACCTGGAGCAGCACACCCTTCGGCGGGCCCTGACTCCATTGGGCGATTTTACCAAAGCACAAATCCGCGAGTTAATGAAGCTCTGGGATTTTCCCGATTTAGCGCAAAAGAAAGAGAGTATGGGAGTCTGTTTTCTGGACCAAACCGGATATGCGGGCTTTCTGTGTCGGGCGGTACCCCGGATCGATCGGCTGCAGGGCGGGGAAGTGACCGATCGGCAAGGCCGGGTGATCGGAACGCATAGCGGTTATCCCTTCTATACCGTCGGCCAGAAGCGGGGATTTTCACTCAA
>JAJQAW010000268.1:0-966 GCA_021203585.1 Rikenellaceae bacterium | reverse complement strand
ACCCTGCCGTGGAGCGGTATGTCCTGGCCGTTGACGCGCCCAGCAACCGGTTGATTACAGGTTCTCGGGAAGAGTTGTATATCGATACCTTGCGGGTGCGCGCGCCGCGAATCGTCGATCCGGGCGAATTTTTTACCTCTCCGATATTGCAGATCAAAATCCGCGGTCTGGGAATCAATCCCCAGGGATATTGCCGCGTAAGTCTGCAGGGAGAGGAGTTGACGGTGCATATTCCGGAAAAAGTGTATGCGCCGGCCAAAGGGCAACCGGTCGTCTTTTACATTGGGGATCGGGTAGTGGGAGGCGGTTACCTATGATTTCCACAATTTTTGCTACTTTTGAATCCGATTGATGGAAAGTTCCCGTATGTTCGACCGAAAGATTTGCCTCTACCTTGGGCTGATGATGGGATGGAGTCTGGCCGGTTGCTCGAAAACCGACCATGACCTCTCCTGGTTGTACGGGCAATGGGAAACCAGTTCGTTGCAGTTTACCGTCCTTCCGGCCGACCAACCGTTGCGGCAAGCCGTACAAGAGAGCTTTCCATACGACGCTTTCCGGCTCGAATTCGATCCGAACGGACAATTCTACGAGGCGCATTCCATGAACGGGCAATTCGTGACCATGGTGTTAGGGAACTATTTCTATAATCACGGATATAAGGGACGGTTTGTCCATCCTTCGCTGATGTTTGACACGCGTCATTTCGAACCGGTGGACCAGCAACTGATGTTCGCCATCGATCTGACCGAATATTACCGGAATACGCCGCCGCAGGGATTCGAGGATTTTGCATCCCACGCCTTCGAGCAGATCCGACTGAACGCTCGGTTTGAACGGGCGGAATTTTATTCCCTTTTCGATGAATGATGAGAATATGAAAAACAGAACTTACCTGTTGTTGATGCTCAAGGGTGCCGCTATGGGCGCGGCAGATGTGGTTCCCGGTGTCTCAGGAGGTACGAT
>JAJQAW010000392.1 GCA_021203585.1 Rikenellaceae bacterium | reverse complement strand
CCATAGGGATTATACCAAAAAATCAACTCATATTAGTTGATTTCAATAACTAATTCTCTGTAAGATGATTTTTCGACTATTTTCTGTACCGGTATTAACCATCAAAAGAGAAGCCGGATGAAGATAAGTGTCATAACGGGAGAAGCTCCCTTTGGGATGGATTTCGATCAAGAGAGAAACCACTTAATCTTGGTCTGCCATTTGCCCGCAAAGGCCTTTCGAATCGCAGACCCGCAAACATTCCAGGCGGCGGCAGGAGCCTGCAGCCTCTATTTTTTCTATGCTTTTCGCCCGATCCGAATGAACTTGCTTCCCTTTTTCCTCTTCCGGTATACCCGCTGAAAAGCATGTATGTCTGTTTTATCCGTCCGGTTTTACCTTCACAGAACGGGGTGGAAGCTCGGATTTCAGGTTCGACGAGAAGCAGTCCCGGCAAGCGCTCCGAAAAACCCGGAAAAGCTGCGGCTGCCGCCCAACTTTTCCGGGTTTTCAAGAACGGTGACTCGTTCCATGCCATGGCTGCAAGAGCATTTTTTCTTCGGCTTCCCGAGTTCCTGCATGCTGCGGATGCGCTACCCGCTTAGCGCTGATCTTTCGGTGCAGCGGGGGAGGCGGAATAAAGATTATTCCTTTTTTACACCGACGAACCGGGTGGGATACTGACCGCAATACATTTCGAACTCAATCCCGGTGTCACTCCATGCCGAAGTGCTCCCGGTCAGAGCGGTAATCACATAATCCTCGTATTCACCGCCCAAGGCCAGGGGAACAATCCCATCCGCCTCCATCGCGTATCCTCCATACACGGGCCGAACCGTAATTCCCGGTATGGTCATATCCAGCCGGAACGGCATGCGGTCGGAAAAGGAGACCTCTTCCAGCAGCAGATCGGCTCGATCGGTATCCAGGTCTATCGCAAGGAGCGCCGTAACCTCTTGCTGTACATACACCGTACCCTGACCGTCGTTCTGATCCACGTACAATATTCCCCGATAAACGGTCTGCTCGGGAACCGGCAACTGATCCTCGTGAAGGGCGGTAAACAGGGTCGGATACGCTCCGCACATCATTTCGAAATCGATTCTCTCCTCGGAGAGCTCCCCGGTAAGTCCGGTGATGGTATATTGTTCGAAGGGGCCGCCCATAGCCAGCGGAACGATTCCTTCCCCGCTCAACAGGGATTTCCCGTCCTCTGGGCGCACGGTGACTCCGGGCATCGTTATATCGAGTTTCAAAGGCATCCGGTCGGAAAAACTCATCTCTTTCAACTCCATGACCGCTTCACCGTCATCGACCGTAATAATCAGCGAGACATTCTTCTGAGTATAAAGCGTTCCGTCGTTCTGATCTACGATCAGGGTGCCGATGTAGGTTTTTTCCGCTCCCTGCTCCGGTTTTTCTTCCGGCTCTTGGGGTTCCTTATCGTCACTGCAGTCAGCCAGGACAAGCAGCAGTCCGGCGGCCAGGAAATAGGGGAATTTGCACATTTTTTTCATAAGATTTTATAATTTTAACTGTAGGGATAATCCAAACTGCAACGGCTTCTCCCGCTGGACAAAGGAATGTCTGAGCGAGCGGAAATAAAACGTGTTGAAATCCGTATCGGTCAGGTTTTTTCCCCAGAGCGAGAGCGAAAAGCCGTTCCGCTCCAAACCCACCGAACCGTTCAGCAGCCCGTAGAAATCCTGCCGGACGGTGTTGGTTTCATTCCAGTAAATCGGGCCGGCTCCCTGCCAGGAAAGCTGCAGGAATAACTCGTTAAACGACACTCCGGACAACGGCTGACGGTAGCGGCACAAAGCGGAAAAGGTATTTTGCGGAATGTAGGGCAAGTAAAGACCACCGCAATCGACCGTCCCGTCCTCACCCGCAAAATCGTACTCGATGAATTTGGCATTCGTATACCCGTAGCTCAATCCCGCATCGAATCGACCGCAACGGTAAGCTACCGACACTTCGGCTCCATAGCTGCGCGAATGTCCGGCGTTGGCCATCATGCGACCGGTCGTTTGACCGGGCGGAAAAGTGGTCAGCTGCTGATCCCGCAGATCGATATAAAACAGGGCGGCATCCACATGCAGTCGGTCCTGCAGCCAGCTCAAATGACTTCCTAACTCATAATTCCAACTGTATTCCGGTTTGTAGTAAATGGCCTCGGCCGGGATATAATCCGATACTTCCGGCAAATCGGGATAGATGCCCAGATCGGACATCAAATCTTCCATCATTTGGTTTTGCAGAATGTCCGAAAATATCTGCGTATTATAACCGCCCGATTTATACCCCCTGGTCCAAGAAGCATAGATGATACCGGCTGGAATGGTGTAAGCGGCGGAAAGTTGCGGCATCCATTCGAAAAAAGATTTTTTATTGTCACCGCTCATCCCCACCTCCAGGCTCCGGTAATCGGTCATGGTCAAATTGAACAGGTAATGGATCGCGGCGCTGTTCGAGAAATCGATCGCCGTTTGTTCGTAATCCGCCCGCAAACCGGCCGTGAGTTTCCACCGCCCCCGCCGGTAAGTGGATTGGTGATACAGAGAGGCTCCCCAGACCGGAAGCTTAAAGAGGCTCTCGATCGGAAAACTTTCTTCCCGAATCGACAGCGCGGCGCCCGTGCCGGGCAATCCCGCGGAGATTCCGGCATTAGCATTGTCCAGGATCAGCTGATCGATCCCATCCCGTTTGAAGGTAACCGGAGCCCGCATGCGGTTGTGTTTGTAAAAACCGAATATCCCGGTCATCCATTGCCAAGGGGCCTGGGTGTCGGTTCGCAGAACCAGTTCTTGGGTCAGGGCATGTTCTTTTTGAGTTTGCCGCAGGGTAAAAATCGATACCGGGCGAAAATCCTGGTCCATGACCATATCGTCGTCGGTAAACTGATAACTGGTCGTGGAGGAAAAGTCCCAGCCCGCGCGGTGATACCGAAAAGTAAGGCCGTCGGTCAAGGTAAACCGCTCGTAAGTACAGGGATCGTTGTGATCGATCAGAGCGACCTGACCGGTTTGTTCGTCGTATTGGGCATATGCAAACCCCCTTTGCCGGACATACCCGGCTAACAGGGTATTTTCCATCGTCCAATCAGGATCGATCCGGTACACCGTTCGCAGGCGGCCGCTTTCGCTGAGGATCCGGTCCGCCGAAGACCCATCGTACCGGTTGGTAAAAAATCCGTCGCTGTAACGGTGGCTCAGGGCCAACGAAAAGGCAAAATCCGGGGTCGGTTTACAGGCTGTGGAAAACTGTAGTTCCGAGCTATTGCCGTTGCCGTATCCGGCCTGCAAACGAGTTCCCTGGTGATACATCGGAGAGCGTGTATGAATATCGATCACTCCGCCCATGGTGTTGCGTCCGTACAGGGTGCCCTGCGGCCCCCGGAGGAAATAAATCTGACCGATATCGTACAAATCCTGGTCGTATCCGTTTTTATTCATCAGCGGAATATTATCCAGGTAAAGCCCGATCGCCGGCTGCTCCATGCGGGCCCCGATGCCGCGAATGTACATGGAACTGGTCATTTTGGATCCGTAATCCGCCTGCAGGAAATTGGGAACGATCAGGGACAAGGCTTTCGGCTCGTCGATCCGATTTTGTTCCAATTGGCCGTTTCGAAAGGCGGAGACGGCCATCGGTGCATCCGTAAAAAGGCCGTTGTGTTTGATGGCGGCCGATACCGTAACCGGTGTCATGTCGTAGGAAAGGGTATCGGTTTGAGGCGATTCCGGAGAAAGCCAGACCGGGAGTATCGTTATCAACGTATATAAAGCGTTCATGGCAGTGGAAATTCTGCCGCAAAGGTACGCCCGGCCGCCGAACGATTTTAGGACGAAAAAGGAGGAATATTGGATGATCTCTGCCGCTTGCGGTACTGTAAGGGAGTCAAGCCGGTGTGTTTTTTGAAGAGCCGGGAGAAATAGGCGGGATCCTCCACTCCCACCCGACCGGAAATCTCTCCGACCGCCAGGTCGGTACTCAGCAAACAAGCCTTCGCCTGGAGAATAACCGCTTCGTGGATCCAAGCCATCGGTGATTTACCGGTGATGCGTTTGATGATTTTTTGCAGGTAATCCTGGCTTATGCCCAGCTGTTCGGCATAATCCGAAACTGGAATTCTCAGATCGCAGTGCCGGAAAACGGATTCGATGAATCGATTGCAATTGGAATTTTCCAGGGTCACCTCCCGCGCGGAATACACCGAGGCCTCCTCGATTTCCGTGAGGAGCAGGATGAGGTATGCCTTAATCATTTTTTGGCTACCGACCGATTCGTATTCCATACACAGCCGTTCGAAAATAGTCTGGATATACGGACGGATGGTTTCGGAGAAAAAAACCTTGTGATCCCCCCAACGCCGGAGCGAACCGAAGGACTGAATCGGATTGAGGCCATTGTCGCTGACAAACGCGGTACTGCAGCCCCCCATGTAACCGGTACAATTATCGAAATAACGGACCGAAAAGATTTGCCCGGCAGGAATACAGGCGCACTCCCCGGCTTTGAACAGGCAAAGTTCTTCGCCGATCTGCATGAGCGCTTCGCCGCCCGTGAGGTAAAAATAACAATGGATTCGGGAATGAATAACCGGCCAGGATTCTTCGATTTTCAGGCCTCTCATATCCAACCGGCGCGCCACAAAAAAGCCCGCCTCGTCGTGGGGCATTCGGCCGAAAAGTTCCGCCATGGCCGACGGTGATTTGCTATGAGGCTGGTGCATCTGGCTCTTTTTACGGAACAAAGATAACGGTAATAATCAGGGAACAGATCGATTTTATTTAATTTTTTGGGCATTCTTCCCTGATGATCCCGCACCGGCGCATCCGAACAACCTCCGAAAGCACGTATACCGTTTTTGTCCGGAATAAAGATTTCTTGCCGACGGGGAGAGTCCGGTGGACCAGCACGCTTTCCGGCTGAACCCGCTGACGGGCGATATCCGTGGCGGATGCTCTCCGCTCGGCAGGAAAACATGCTCGTTTTTTACCGAAGTCCGATTCGAATGACAAGATCGGATAGCCCGGGGCAGGAACTTGGCAGCTTCCTCCGGCGTGCAGACCAATCGGCGTTCGAGTCGATGGAGGATGGACATGCTCTACTCCCGATCATTTGATCCTTTTCGGTTTTCTCCTTCCCGGGCCTTTGTCTTTGTCAGGGTATCCACCGCGTGATCAAAGGCATGGTCGGACAGTAATTTTCTGGCCATCAGAATCCCTTCCGCGTTGCCGCCCACCGCATAGCGGGTTTGGGGTTTTCGCGCCGCCAAGGCCTTCAGGATGACCCGCGCCACTTCCATCGGATGTCCCGAAGTAGCGGGGTCGATCTGCAGCACGGTTTTCCATTGTGCGATCTGAGTTCGATAGGCACTGCCCGAAGAGACGCTTTCCAAATTTCGCCGGGCCTTTTCCCACCACGGAGTATCGATGATGCCCGGTTCGATGAGGATCACATCGATCCCGAACGGGGCCACTTCCTGCCGAAGTGCGGCACTAAGGCCCTCCAAGGCAAATTTACTGGCGTGGTACCAACCGCCCAAAGGAGTAGTCATGCG
>JAJQAW010000214.1:4696-5561 GCA_021203585.1 Rikenellaceae bacterium | reverse complement strand
GATGTAATATTACATTTCTGTGTCGAAACGGACCGGGGAGAAATTGACGGAAGAGCGGGGGGGGGAAATTGGCGGAGGGTAATTTTTTGAGAGCGCAGTCGTTTTTAATTTGATATGAATCAATGTTTTATCATGATTCGACAGGATTATTCCACTTTTTCCAATTTCGATGCCGCCCGAGGCGCAATAATCCGCTTAAAAAATTATATTTGTATGACCGAGGGGTGCCGATATGAAAAAAATAGTCCTGTCGTTTCTTCTTTTCTCGCTTTCATGGCTGCTGCCGGGTCAATCCGGTAGTCGGATGGTTCATTATTCCATCGAAGACGGATTGCCGCACAACCGGATCAGCTCGATTTATCAGGATAGCCGGGGGTTCATCTGGCTAGCCACGCTCAACGGCGCCGTGTTGTTCGACGGGTATGAGTTTACCCCCTACCTGAACGGTTCGAGCGAGGATTATCGGGTGAGAAACAGCCGGATCGTGCAGATAACCGAAGACCAGTCCGGCCGGCTGTGGTTTGTCACCTACGCCGACGAGGTACACCGCCTGGACCCCGAAACGGATCGGCTGTTCAATGTGGGGGAACTGATTCGGTAGGAAAATCCCCTGTTTCAAGCCGCCCTGGTCAAAGTGGTGCCCTCGGGAAGGGTGTGGATCGCCACGGAAAAAAACGGATGCGTCCGGATGTCGGAAGATCAAACGGACTACCACCTGTATACCGTGGAGAACGGTGGGCTGAAGGGCAATGCGATCTCCCTCATCCACGAAGACCGACGGGGAAACAGCTGGATATTGACCGATAACGGCTTGGCATTTCTCTCCCCGGAAGCCACCAGCCCCGAATTCTTTTTCGAGAGCAAT
>JAJQAW010000214.1:1446-4686 GCA_021203585.1 Rikenellaceae bacterium | reverse complement strand
GATAAAAAACCAAATCCTGCAGACGTTTTATTCGGTTCTGGAACGGGAGGATGAACTCTGGTTCGGTACGGATAAGGGCCGCATTTGGCGCTACGCTGCGCAGAGCCAGACCTTCGAGTTATACCAAACGGGTGCCGGGAGCGCCGTAACCCACCTGATCGAAGGGAGAGCGGGCGCGGTGGTGATCGGTACGGCCGGAGACGGGATAAGAATCTACGACGCGGTGGAGGGAGAAACTCGTCCGGCCGGAGAGGGTACGGGCCAGGAATACGTGCTCTCCCTGTGGAGAGACCCGTACGAAAATATTTGGATCCAGACCCAGGCTCCGGGAATTTCCCGGCTCGATCCGTACACCCGGCGCATCGTGCACTACCGTGCCGAACCGATGCAGGGCAGTGAGCACATATCCTCCGTCGGATTCATCCGGATCGACCCGGAAAATCGGGTGTGGATCAAACTTCGGCAGGGGCTTTTCCACCTGTACGATCCGCAGGAAAAGACGCTCACTCCCTTTCATCAAACTCCTTTTGCCCCCTCCGGGGATTATCCTTCGGCCGTGACCAATGTCTTTTTCGACCGGCAATCCAACCTGTGGATTTGTTCGCTCAAGGGGGTGGATAAGATCACCTTTTCCAAACATAATTTCCAGCTCCTTCCCCTGGCGGACAGTCATGCCACCGGTGAAAACGATGTCCGCGCTATGCTGGAAGATCGCCAGGGAAACACCTGGATTGCCACCAAAGAGCCGAAAATCCATCTCTTCGCTCCGGACGAAACCTACCGGGGCTACTTATGTGCCGATGGATCGGTCGGCTGCGGAGTTCCGTTTCAGGGGAAGACCTATTGCCTGTATGCCGACGAAACGGGAACGGTATGGGCCGGCACCAAGGGCGACGGGTTATACCGGTTTTCCCCCCGGTGCCAACCGGTACGCCGTTCACGCCTACCGAAACGATCCCGATGATATTTACAGCCTGAACAACGACAACATTTATGCGGTCGGCGGAGATTCCCGCGGGAGAATCTGGATCGGCACTTGGGGCGGCGGGATTAATATGCTGGAAAATCCCCGTCAGGACCGGGGGCGTTTTTTGCATCACCACAACGAATTGAAAAATTATCCGATCGATAAAACGGCGTATATCCGGCACATCGGCCCGGAAAGAGCGGGTAAATTGTGGGCCGGTACCTCGATGGGTTTGCTGGTTTTCAATGCGGACACCGAGGTGCCGCAACAGACGGTATTCCACCTCTACGGTCAGGAGGACACCGCCGGGAAATCCCTCATCAACAGCAATATTCACTACGTATGTTCCGGCTCGCACGGGGTATTCCTGGCTACCGGAGGAGGAGGCGTAAGCCGAGTGAGCGCTTGGGATCGGGAAGGTTTTCCGGCCGGTTTCCAAAGTTATACCCGCAAAGACGGTTTGCCGTCGGATAATATTTTGTCGATCGCCGAATCGGCCGACGGATACCTGTGGGTTTGCTCGGAAGAGAATATCACTCGGTTCGATCCCGCGACCGGGCGTTTCCGCAATTTCGACGAAACGAATCAATTGATCCGAAACGGCCTGATTTTCGAGGCCTCCGTCCTATTTTCCCGACGCACGGGAAAAATGAAGGTCGGGTATTCGCACGGAATTCTCGTTTTTACACCGGAGGAATTGGTGCACAGCTCCTTCGTGCCACCCTCGTTTTTACCCGCCTGAGGCTGTCGAACCGGGAAGTTCCGGTCGCAGAAGATTCCATGCTCCCCCGGCCCATCGACCGGATGGAACGGATCGTCCTGGGGCATAAAAACAAGGTGTTCAGCGTGGACTTTGCCGTCATCGACTACACGGCTTCCGAACGTATCAAATACGTCTACCGGCTCGAAGGGTTCGATCCCGACTGGATTTACGCGGACAAACAGCGCACGGCCGGTTACATGAATCTGCCCCCCCGGCGAATATACCCTGCGGGTGCGCTCGACCAATGCCGACGGTACGTGGGTGGACAATGAAAGGCAACTGGTTATTGTCATGCTTCCCTCCTTCTGGCAAACCGGCTGGAGCCGTGTGCTGGTGATCCTGCTTCTTCTGGGCGTTATTGCCGTGGGAACTTACATTCTCCATACGATCTTCCGGTTGAAAAACGAGGTGCGCATGGAGGCCCGGCTGGCGGAGATGAAACTCGGCTTCTTTACGGATATCTCCCATGAAATACGCACCCCGCTGACACTTATTACCGCCCCGGTAGATCATTTGCTGCACGATGGACAGACTCCAGAACCGATCCGCCGGCAATTGGATTTTGTCTCGAGGAATACCGCGCGCATGCTGCGCATGATCAATCAGATTCTCGATTTGCGTCGGGCGCAAAACGGACCGATCCGCCTGGAGCGGTTCGTGCTGGGCGAATTTTTACGGGTTCTCTGCCGTACCTTCGACCCGCACGCCGAACAGCGGCAGATCGATTTCGCCTTCGAAGACCATTCGGCCGGAGCGCGGGTATCGGCCGATCGGGATGCGGTGGAAAAAATCATGTACAACCTGCTCTCCAACGCCTTTAAATACACCGCTCCGGGCCAATCGATCCGGGTACGGCTATCGGTCGAGGCCGGCCGGTTCCGTCTGGAAGTGCGGGACAGTGGAAAAGGAATCGAACCGGAACATATTCCGCACATTTTCGACCGGTTTTACACCGCCGATCCTACCGGAGCCTCGGCCAGTTCCGGAATCGGTTTATCCATGGTGCAGGAACTGATCCGAAAACACGGCGGGGAAATCCGCATGAAAAGCACTCCGGGACAGGGCAGCGTGTTTACCGTCTGGTTGAAAGCCGACCCGGTGAGTGTGGCCGAGGCGTCCGGTATCGATACCGGGACCGGCATCGGTGGGGAAAAATTTTATGAAATAAACGGGAAAGTTATCCCCGTAGAAGTCTGCTTGGACGATGCTCCGGGCAAGCCGTTAAACGGGGATCGGTCGGATTCGCCGTCGGCTCTACCCGGTGTACTCGTGGTGGAGGACGATTCGGAGCTGCGAGCCTTCTTGGAATCCATTTTAGCTCCCCGTTTTCAGGTATTTACCGCTGAAAACGGTCGGCAAGGCCTGGATTTGGCTACCGAACGGATGCCGGAATTGATCGTTAGCGATGTGATGATGCCCGAATTGGACGGCATCGGCTTGCTCCAAGCCTAGAAAACCAACCTGGCAACCAGCCACATACCGGTGATCCTGCTGACGGCTAAAAGTGCCA
>JAJQAW010000214.1:0-1436 GCA_021203585.1 Rikenellaceae bacterium | reverse complement strand
CGAAAACACCTCAAACAAATTTACGGCTCCCGGCTGAACCTCACCGATCCGGAGTTTCCCGAAGGGAGAGTGGTTCCGGTCGATCAGCAATTCCTGAACCGGATTTTATCCGATATCCGGTCGCATCTGGACGACAGCCGGTATACGATCGATGCGTTGGTAAAAAACAGCGGATTGGGCCGAACCGTCTTTTTTACCAAAGTCAAAGCTTTAACCGGCATGGCTCCGGTGGAGCTCATCCGGAAAGTTCGGCTGCAGCACGCCTCGCAGCTGCTGAGAACCAGCCGCCTGTTGATCAAGGAGATCGCTTATTCCGTGGGATTCAACGACCTGAAATATTTTACCGCCTGCTTTAAATCCCGCTACGGCATGACCCCCAGCCAATACCGGGAAACCACTCCTGAAACTTCCGGATGAAATCTGCCGGGGTGCCGCACCCCGGCAGAGAGTCTGCCTTTGCCGGAGGGTTTTCCGGTAGAGGTAAGGTGCCGTATCGGGGAAAAAAGTTTTCCTAAACCCCCGTTCCTTTTTATTTAAAATCGAAGAACCACGGGTTCTTCGGGCGCTGCCTGTATGCCGATCCCCTTCCTTTTTTATCCGAAAAAATCACTTTCTGTAAAATTTTGCACATCGTTTGTATACAAACCATCAATATGGCAAAAAGAAAAGCGATACGGCCTGACGATCAACTCGGCTACCTGCTGGTACAGACTGCGCTGTATAAGCAGCGCATCAATAATGAGTTGTTCAAACCGATGGGAATCACTTACATGCAGTTCGTGGTGCTGGCCGGAATCTACGAATTGAGTACGCAGTTCGACCAGGTCAGCCAGCAGCTGCTGGTGAGCCGGCGCCGGCTCGACAAAGCCATGGTATCCAGTATGCTCAAAAAACTGATGAATTGGGGACTGGTCATCCGAGAACCCCATCCGTCGGATGGCCGCTCGTGGCTGTTGAAACTGACCGGGCCCGGGAAAAATTAACCGTTCAGGCCCGCCGCAAAGCACACCGCTTGAACGATGTTTTCTTCGCAGGGGTGGATCGGTCTCTATTGCGGGAAATCTTCAAGACACTTTTAAATACAAAATTCCATGGACAGGACTTCCGTTAAACCCCGGCTGTGGACCAGGGATTTTCTGCTGGTTTTTATTTCGAACCTGATGCTGTTCGGCTCCTTTTATATGTTGCTGCCGGTCCTTCCGTTTTACCTGACCGAAGACTTGGGCACCTCTCAATCCGTGGCCGGAATCGTGATCGCGCTGTATACGATTTCCGCGCTCTCTATCCGTCCTTTTCCGGGTTTTATGGTCGATAAATTTGCTCGTAAGCTGTTGTACCTCATCTGCTACGCCGTATTTGCAGCAGTCTTTGCCGGGTACGCCGTAGCCTTGACCCTGACCCTGTTCGTGCTCTTGCGCATCCTGCACGGTCTGGCC
>JAJQAW010000315.1 GCA_021203585.1 Rikenellaceae bacterium | reverse complement strand
CCGGTACCTCCATCTGCGCGATGAGTTCCTGGATCGGTCCGGCCACTTCGGTCATGGCGGCTCCGGCCAGGGTTACGTCCACCGAGATGATCCGCTGCCGGTTTTCCCGTTCGATGGTGGGCGGAGCGAACTCCTCGATAATGGTGCCCACTTCGCGCAATTTTACAGGTTGTCCGGTGCTGTTGTACAGGGTAATGTTTTCGATGGCATCCAGACTGGTCCGGAACTGTTCTCCGTAACGCACGATGATATCGTATTCATCCCCGTCTTCCCGGTACTTCGAAGCGGTCAGCCCGTTAATCCGGTTCCGTACGTACAGGGATGCCGTTGCTGTGTTGAGTCCATAGGCGGCCAGTTTTTCCCGGTCGAACACCACCCGGTATTCCGGGCGCATTTCATCCCGGCTGAGCTGTACGTCGGCAGTTCCGGGAATCAGCTTGATCTGGTCGCGGAGCTACCGGGCGATCACATCGGTCACATCGAAGTCGTATCCGAAGATTTTTACTTGAATATCGGTCGAGGAGCTACTCATCCCCGTACTACCGGCTGTCACCGTATAATCTACGATCTCCGCGAACTCGTCCAGGTCTTCGCGCATCAGATCGCCGATATCGAAGATCGTTCGGGTACGTTCACTGCGGGGGACCAGCCGTATCATGTAATTGATGATATGAGTTCCCGTGGTCTGCATGGCTGCGAACGTATTGTTCGAACTGGGCGTACCGGTACTGGTGGACATGACCAAGAGTTCCGGGTATTTCTCCCGCCAGATGGAGTCGATCTGCCGGGCAATTTTCATGGAATATTCCACGCTCACCCCTTGTTCCAGTTCGATGGTGGCCGAAAGCCGGCTATCGTCGGTCTTGGGGAAAAAATCGAAAGGCATCCCCATGAATAGGATGATACTGCTAAAGAAAATACCTGCGGCAGCGATTAGAATGACGGCTCGGTGCCGTACGGCCCAGGTCAGGATGTTCGCATACGCTTTATCCAACCAATCGAGGAATTTTTCGATCGGGATAAATACTTTGCCTAACCCTTTGTGACTTTTTTGTTTGTCCTGTTTCGGCAGCAGCGAGGTCAGCATCGGCGTCAGCGATACGGCTGCGACGGTAGATACGCAGGTGACAATGGTGACGATCCAGCCCAATTCCTTGAACATGATCCCCGCCATCCCGCTCAGCAGGGTAAGCGGCAGGAATACGGCGACGATGACCAAGGTTGTCGCGATGACGGCCAGCCATACCTCGTTGGTCCCGTAGATCGACGCTTCCCGGGACGAACTTCCCCGTTCCATGTGTTTGGTAATGTTTTCCAGTACCACGATGGCATCGTCCACCACCATACCGATGGCTATGGAGAGCGAACTGAGCGAAATGATGTTCAACGTACTTCCCGTGGCGAACAAGTAGATAAAGGCCGTGATCAGGGAGATCGGAATGGTGAGGACCACGATAAAGGTGGCTCTCCATTTGCCGAGGAAGAACAGCACCACCAGCATCACGAAGATAAAGGCGAACAATACCGTTTCACTCAGACTATTAATACTATTTATGATGGATTCGGAGGTGTCGAAAACAACTCCCATTTCCACGTCTGCGGGCAGCGAGGCCTCCAGGGCTGGAAGCATATCGGTGACAGCGCCTGCAATCTGTACGGAATTGGCTCCGGATTGTTTCTGGATAATCACCCGCACACCCTCTTTTCCGTTGATGCGTTCGTCCAGAGTTACTTTTTCCAGCGTATCCCGGATTTCGGCCACATCGCGCAGGTAAATGGACCGGCCGGCATTATCGGCCACCACGATGCTTCGCAGCTCGTCGCTACTCTGCATTTCACCTACCGCGCGAATATTCAGCGTCTGCTGACCGATATCGATGGTTCCTCCCGGAGTATCGATGTTTTCGGCGCCGATAATCGAACCGAGTTGTTCGACCAACAGGTTGTAAGCTTCTAGTTTGCGCGGGTCCACGTTGACCTGAATTTCGCGCACCGGAGAACCCATCAGGCTGACTGCGCCTACGCCGTTGATCCGGTTCAGCGGGTTTACCACCTTTTCGTCGAGAATCTTATTGAGCGCCGGGTAACTTTCATCCGCTGTGGCGTAGAGTACCAGCACCGGGATCATACTCGAGCTGAATTTGAACACCACCGGATCGTCTACTTCGTCGGGGAGCTGGCTTTGGACCCGGCCCACGACGTCCCGTACATCGTTCACGGCTTCCGTAATATCGCTTCCCCATTCCAGTTCGAGGGTAACCACCGAGATATTATCGGAAGAGGTCGAGGTAATTTTTTTCAGATTTTCCACCGTATTGAGGTTATCCTCCAAGATACGGGTCACGTTGGTCTCAATATCCGCGGCATTGGCCCCCTGGTAGGGCGTCATTACCATGACGGCTGGGAAGTCCATCTTCAGATACATATCGATGGCCAGGTTCCGCAGGGAGAATATCCCCAGGATAATGATCCCGGCAAAGATCAATATGGTCGATATGGGTTTCCTTACGGAACTTTCAAATATTTTCATAATAACTGTTTTCTACAATAAATAATCACACGGGCCGATGTTAGTCGCGGGTAATTTCCACCTGCGAGCCGTCGAGCAGTTTTTATGCTCCGGCGGTGACGATTTGTTCCCCGTCACGTACTCCGGATAAGATGACGATATCGTTTCCTATTTGACGTCCGACTGTCAAGATGCGGCGGCGGGCAATCCCGTTTTCCACCACGAAACCGTAGCGTTCATTGGAGCCGATCTGTTTTTGTACGGCAATATCCGGAACCACGAGTTGTTCCGCCTGGCCGAAATTCAGCGAGACACGGCTGAACATGCCCGGACGGAGCGTCCGGTTTCCGTTGGGGATGATAATTTCCGTAGTAAATGTGCGGGTTGCGGCATCCACTGCCGGGTGGATCAGGGTCACTTTTCCTTCAAAGATTTCTCCCGGATACACGTCGAGTGTAATTTCTACCGGCATGCCGACTTTCACTTGCGGGAAGAAGGCCTCGGAAATGTTGACCTGCACTTTCACGCGGTCGATCTGCATAACGGTCAGAATCGGTCCGTTGGCTCCGTACAAATCGCCCGGATCGTAATTCCGTTCGGTCACCACGCCGCTCACGGGAGAAACGAGTACGGTGTTTTCCAGCAGATTGTCGTAAGCCACCTGCGAAGCCTACACCTGCGTTTCCAGTTGGTCGAGCGTTTGTTTGGAGATGCCGCCCTGTTGGTATAGGGTTTGGTAGCGCTGCAGGTCGGTTTTCAAATTCTCCAATTGCACTTGCGATTGGAGCAGGCTGCTTTTATCGAGTTCTACCAATACCTGGCCTTGGGAAACCTGCGAACCGATGTCGGCGTTGATTTTCTGGATGCGCAGAGCCAACGAAGGGCTGATATTATTTTCCGTGAACGGCAGAATCGTACCGGTAAATTCTTCGGTTTGGGCTACGGTTTCGGTGCGGACGGTTTCCACCCGGACCAGGTTTCTGACCGTTTCTTCTTCGACCGCTACCGGGGTTTTCGAACCGCTTCCTCCACAACTTACAGCGAGCACGGCCACACAGGCCAGGGCTGTACCATTAGCAATAAAGCTCGTTTTCATACTCTTGATTATAATTTTTGATTGATTTGCTTAATCTTCCGCCCCGATAATCTTTTCGTAATCGGCCTGAGCGCTCACGTAATCGTAAATCGATTACGTGTAATTCAAGTCTGCCTGTAAAAGGGCCATTTGGGCGCTGTTTACCTCCACAATCGTACCCGCACCCACATCGTAGCGGGTTTTGGAAATGTCGTACCCTTTTTGGGTCTGTTGTTTGGTCGCCTCGTTGGCGATCATCTGTTTGCGGGCGTTGTCCATGTTGTTCAGGGCTGTTTCCGCCTCTACACTCAGGGCTTGTTCTTGGTAGTCCCGTTGCAGTTCGAGTTGTTTGAGGTTGACTTTGATCTGCCGTTCCTTGTTTTTGTTGGTAAATCCGGCAAAAATGGGTACATTCAATTGGAGGCCTACATAAGAGCTGCCCAGCCACCGGTAGTTGTTGATTTTCAGATTTTCACTTTGTGACATGACCGTGTAATTGGCGATGCCGGAGAGCGAAGGCTGCCGAGTGGCCCGCTGCAGTTCCAGTTGAGTTTGCAGCAATTCTCCCTGAATATCCAGCAAGCGCAGGTCGGCATTGTCCGTCAGATCCAGTCGCCCGAAATGCGAACCGTCACCGGTTTTAAAATCGTAGAGATCTTCTTGCAGGGCCAATTGGGTATCCAACGGCAGAGACAACAGCATATTCAACGTCAGCCGCGCCACCCGGATCGTATTTTCCGTCTGAATTAGGGTAGGGGTAAGATTGCTCAACTGTACCTCGGCCGTGATCAGATCGTATTCCGACACAATGCCTTGCTCGAATTGGTTGTGGGTGTCGTTGACCACGATCTGGGCGTATTCAATATTCCGCTGAAGCACTTCCAGCGAACTTTCGGCCAATAAGATGCCGTAATAACTCTTTTTGATCTGGTTGGCCAGCGTAATTTTATTCTGCCGGACCGATTCCACGGCATTGAGAATTTGTTGTTCGGTGAGTTTGATGTTTTTGTAAATGGTCGGCATGTATATCGGCAGGGTCAAGTTGAATCCGCCCGCAACACTGTTGCGCAAGCCCACTTCCATCACCGAACTTCCCGAGCCGTCACTGCTTTCAAGCGGTCCGGAGGGCAGCCACTGTTCCGGTATGTTCTGGAAATAGTAATCGAATAAAGGACCGATCATGGAGGTCATGTCAAAACCGCCGCCGCCCATAAACATTTTCTGCTTCTGGATATTGTGCGTAAAGCTTCCCGTTCCCGAAATGTTGGGAAGCAGATTGCCCTGGGCTTCTTTTTTTGCATATTCCATTCGACGGATTTCCTGGTCCGCAATAACCACCGTCGGGTTTTCATTCAGTCCGATCTGGATCGCCTGTTCGAGCGTGATCGGAAGAGTGATCGATGCCTCCTGCGCCCGTAACCCGGATGCCAGAGCCACTATGGCCAACATCCACACGCATCTGCTCATTTTCATTGTCTAATCCTTATTTTTAAAGTTCGTTTGCTTAAATATGTGACTGCATCCGCCAGTTTTTAGATTTTTCGTCGATAATATGGATCCCTTTGTCGGTCGAAAATCCGCGCAGCAGGTGGATGATGGTATACCGGAACGCGTCGGTCAGCGGAATGTTCATTTGAACGATCCGTTTGCGCCGGCTGATTACGTTGTAGATCATTTCCAGCATCATGTAGGTGGAGAATTCCAGGTTCAGAGTCGGCAGAATTACTCCCTGTTCGATCCCTTTGAGCATCCGCTCTTTTAACCGTTCGATCGCCCGTTCGTGGTAAACGCTGTATTTTACCTCGTATATTTCCGGGTAAAATTTCCCCACTTCGAAGGTAAACTTCCCCATTCGGGGATACCGTTCGTCGAGCGAAGTGAAAATGTGGAAGAACTCGTCCATAATCGTTTCGGCGTTTGCCGCAGCCTTTTGTTCTTCCAGGTCGGTTTGTTGGTGGACAAACCGACCTGGAAGAACAAAAG
>JAJQAW010000145.1 GCA_021203585.1 Rikenellaceae bacterium | reverse complement strand
GTTCCGAATTGACCCGGCCGGAAGGGGGGCGGGATGCCGGTCTGGACAAGGCATACGCGACCGAATGGAGCTACGGCAAGGCGGAAACGTTCAATCTGTTTATTCCGAATTTCATGGGCGGTTCCTCGTCGCACGGATTCAGCAGCGACGGACCGGTGGCCCAGGCCCTTACTCCGTACGGGGCGCGGAACATGGCGCCGCATTTGCCGGGATATTGGGGGGATCAGACCTTTACTGAAGGGCCGGTGTATATCGGAGCGGTCGTGATCTTCCTATTTGTATTCGGCCTCTTTATTTTGGGGAGTTATAAAAAATGGTGGGTATTCGGGGTGACGATCCTGAGTATTTTGTTGGCGTGGGGCCACAACCTGATGTGGTTCACCGACTTGTTCTTCGATTACGTACCCTTTTACAACCGGTTCCGTACGGTATCCATAATTTTAGTGATTGCCGAGTGGGGGATGCCGCTGCTGGCCGTTCTGGCTTTGCAAAAGCTGTGGAACGGTTCGGTTTCCCGCGAGAAATTTTTCCGTTCCTTCAAATATACGCTCTACATCACGGCCGGGACCGCATTGCTCTTTGCAGTCATCGGACCTTCCATGTTTTCATTCACCAATGCGGCGGATCAATCCATGGGATTACCGAACGATATTCTGGCTGCCATGCAGCGGGAACGGATGTCGATGCTACGCAACGACTCGATCCGTTCGCTGGTTTTCGTGCTGTTAAGCGCGGGAGCGATGGGGTTGTTTTATACGGGAAAGATCAAAAAAGCTCTGTTTGCCGGCGCCTTCGCCCTGTTGGTCTTGGTGGATATGGCGGGGGTCGATACCCGATACCTGAACCATGACCGGTTTATGCCGGCCGAGCGAGCCCAGGCCATCCAACCTACGGCTGCTAACCGGGAAATTCTGAAAGATCCGGAATTGGGCTTCCGGGTAGCCAATTTAACGGTTAGCCCCTTCTCAGATGCGACGACCTCCTATTTCCATCGGTCCATCGGGGGGTATCACGGGGCCAAACTGGGCCGGTACCAGGATCTGATCGAGCGCCATTTATCGCAAGGAAACTGGGATGTGTACGACATGCTCAATACCAAATACCTCATATCCGCCGATGAACAAGGGCAACCCGTTGCGCGGGTTAATCCGAATGCCATGGGCGCGGCCTGGTTTGTGCGGTCGATCGAATATTTCCCCGATGAGGATGCGGAAATTGCGGCCCTGGCGGATTTCGATCCCTCGCAGGTCGCTTTTGTGGATGAACGGTTCCGGCCTTTGGCGGGCGCAGAAGAACTGTTTGCCCAGGATTCCATGGCGGTAATTCGGCTGGTGGACTACCGGGTCAATCGACTTACTTATGAATATACGGCTTCCCGGCCGCAATTGGCCGTATTCTCGGAGATCTATTATCCGGAGGGCTGGACCGCCTATATCGATGGCGTGGAAGCGCCCTATTTCCGAGTCAATTACATCCTGCGGGCCATGCATGTGCCGGCTGGGGAACATACCGTGGAATTCCGCTTTTCGGCCCCCCGTCATGGCGCTCTGAAAACGATCACGATGCTTTGTTCGGGGATCCTGCTGGCCGGCTTGGCGCTGATGCTGGTGTTAGGGGCGCTGTGCAGACGCAAGCCGGAAGAACGAATAAACGAAATTGGCAACTGACCTATGGCAACGAGCGAAAAGAAGATCAAACGACGTGTAAGAAGTGCGTATGTGATTTCGACTGTAAGTATTGCACTGGTACTTTTTCTGTTGGGTTCGGTGGGGTATCTGACTCTGAACGCACGGGAAGCTTCGGATCAATTAAAGGAAAATATGACCGTTTCGGTCTGGTTGCGCGACGGACTCGAGGAGCTGGAGGTAACCGCCTTGCAGGGGCGATTACAAGGACTTTCCGGGGTCAAGTCCGTGAGTTATACCTCCAAAGAACAGGCGGCCCGCGATTTTACCGCTTTTTCCGGAATGGATTTCGAAAGTTTTCTGGACGACAATCCGCTGCCAGCCTCTTTCGAAGTAACCCTGCTGGCGGAATATTCCGAGCCGGACTCGGTTCGCTGGTTTCACCGGACCCTGGCCGAATGGAATGAAGTGGACGATGTGTTGTACCAGGAAGCGATCATCGAACAGATAGCCGAAAATATCCGCAAATTCAATCTGGTTCTGCTTTTTTTCGGGGGAACACTGCTGTTGATCTCGTTAATTTTAATTCGCAATACGATTCGCATGGCCATTTTTTCCAAACGGTCCATCATCAATACCATGAAATTGGTCGGCGCCACCCGCGGATTCATTCTTAAACCCTTCCTGTGGCGGGCCGTCGGCCAGGGAATTTTAGCGGCCTGGATCGCCCTCTGTCTGATCGCCTCCGTGATTTACGGCTTGCGGGAAGGGTTGCCCGAAGCCGGATTTTTCGCCGACTTGTTACGGCTGGGCATCTTGGCGGGCGCGGTTACGGCAGCCGGGATAGTGATCTCTTTTTTGTTTACTTACAGCGCTGTCAATAAATACATTAAACTCAATACCCAGAAAATGCACATCTACTGACGGTCCGGTTGGCGGAGGTGCGTATTCCCTGTAAAATCATGGCAATGAAAAAAGAGCAATCCGCGGTGAAAGCGGATCCAGACAAAAAAAGGCAAATGGCCCTGGGGCCCGAAAATTACCAATTGATGCTGATCGGTTTTGCCGTGATAGTTTTGGGCTTTATCCTGATGATCGGTGGCGGCAGCGAAGATCCGGTGCATGTGTTCGATGAGAGTATGTTTAGCTTCCGGCGCATTACCCTGGCCCCGATTGTAGTATTGGCCGGGTTCGTCTTTGAGATTTATGCGATCATGAAGAAACCCAACACTAAGAAAGAAGATTGATTATGTCGGTATTGGAAGCCATTTTGTTAGGCATTATTCAGGGCCTTACCGAATTTTTGCCGGTCAGCAGCAGCGGCCATTTGGAAATCGCCAGTGTCATTTTCGGTGTGCAAGGGGAAGAAAATCTTGCTTTTGCCACAGTGGTGCACGGCGGAACCGTATTGAGTACCATTGTCGTGTTCTGGAAATACCTGGGCAGGTTGATCTCCGGTTTTTTTAGGTTTAGACCCAGCCCGGAAATGCTTTTTTGTGTGAATCTACTCGTCTCTGCATTGCCGGTATTGTTTGTGGGAATGCTCTTTAAAGACCAGATCGAATCGCTGTTCACCGGCAACCTCTTGTTAGTGGGGTGTATGCTTTTGGTGACCGCATTGCTGCTCGCTTTTTCCCAGAAAGCCAAACCGCGTACCCGTCCGATGACCATCAAGGATGCTTTTATTGTCGGTATCGCCCAGGCCCTAGCCGTATTGCCCGGTCTTTCCCGTTCCGGTTCGACCATTTCGACCGGTCTTTTACTGGGTGTGAAACGGGACGAAGTCGCTTCTTTTTCTTTCCTGATGGCTTTGATACCCATCATCGGTGCCAACCTGTTGGAATTATTCGGCGGAGGTTTCGGTACGGCTGCGTCGGCCATCGGTACCGCTCCGCTGTTGATCGGTTTTTTGGTTTCCTTCGTGATCGGTACGCTGGCCTGCAAACTGATGATCCGGTTGGTAAAACGCGGAAACTTGATCTGGTTCGCCGTATACTGTGCCGTGGTCGGACTCACCGCCGTCGGATTCAGCCTGTTCGCTTAATTTCCGAATATGTTCGAAAACATCGATTTTGAAGCGGGCTACGTATTGCCGGTCGATAAACCTTACGGTTGGACCTCTTCGGATGTGGTGCGAAAGGTAAAGGTGCAATTACGCCGCATCGGATACCGTAAGATCAAAATCGGTCATGCCGGTACCCTGGACCCGTTGGCTACGGGTGTTTTGCTGATCTGTATTGGCCGGGCTACTAAACGGGTGGAGGAATTGCAGTCCGGGGAGAAAGAATATGTAGCCGAAATCGAATTGGGAGCCACCACACCGAGTTACGACCTGGAGCATCCGGTGGATCAGCGTTATCCTTACGACCACATTACACGGGAAAAAGTGGAAAAGGCGCTGGCCGCCATGGAAGGGGAGCAGGACCAGGTCCCGCCCGTTTATTCGGCCAAGCAGATTGACGGCAAGCGGGCCTATGAGTACGCCCGGGAAGGACTCGAGGTGGAAATGAAAAAGGCGCATGTCACGATATACGAAGCCCGGCTACTGTTGCTCGAACTCCCGAAAGCCGTGATTTCCATCCGGTGCAGCAAGGGCACTTATATCCGGTCGATCGCCCGTGACCTGGATGTCGAATTGGGCAGTGGAGGCCACCTGACAGGGCTTCGGCGTACCCGGAGCGGGAATTATCGGGCGGAGGAATGTTTCTCTCTCGAATAAATCGAAGACGCATTTAATCAGAAGTGATTGGTTGTAACCGTAAGTTTGCGTTTTTCTCTCATAATGATTAAAAATCAATAGGGTGTGGCGTACCATAAAATAGAAAATGAGATTTAAATCATCCAGTACGTATATTCATTTGATTTTAAAGAAAGACCGCAAATATTTAACCTTTGGTTTGGACCGCATCTGCTGGGTTTTCATGAGATGTAAGTTGCTCTTCAATTAACTCTTCCAATTTTTTGCGAATGATATACTGATCCATATAATAAGCTTGAGAAGTAGGCCGGTTATATAAATCAACAGCTAAAGAGACAGCCTTCTCACGATTGTTGGTTCGGAGGTAAAAAGAGATTAATTGATAGGTCATCGAATAATCTCCATTGGAAAGGAGAACCGCTTTTTTTAATTGTTCCTCCGCTTTATCCAAACATTTATTTCTTTCGTATGCACTTGATAGCAAGCAGGAGAGATTGATACCGGAATAAAACTGGTCTGCTCTTTCTAAAAGCTCTAAAGTTTTATCCTGTTCCCCGGTAATATTCATGTATCGTGCATGAGATATTAAATATAAACCATTGTCCTGCAACGTTTCATGGATAGTTGAAAAGAAAATACCGCTTTCAGGAAGTTTATAGTCAATCGCTTTTTTCCACTTCTGATAAATTTGATAATTCCCGATCATAATAAAAGCGGAAATTTCCGTCAACAGACATATAAAAAAAGGATTCAGATGCTTCAGGGTATAAATTTTCCCTCGATTACTCGATGAAATACCTGCCGTGCACAGCAGAATCATAATCGCCATTATCGGAGCGATCTGAAATGGGAAGTAAGAAATTGAAACAACCAGAAAAGAAATAAAGGGGTAGAGAAAAATGGTCTTAGTACCATGCAGTATCATAAATAAACCGACCATTAAGAAAACATATAAAATTAATCCGGCAAGGCCAAGTGAAACGCCTATGTTCAGAAATTCATTAAAAGCTGAATGAACCGTATTGATATTGAAATATGAACATAATTCTGGGTAATTATGAATAAATTCGATCTGCTGATCTAAATAATGTTTCTGGAATGCAAATAACCCCCATCCTTGCGGTTGTATTAATATCATATATCCACATACTATCCAAATAAAAAATCTCCCGGATACGGAAGTCGGATGCCATATGATCAAAAAAATTAACCCGACAAGAATAAAAACCAGACTCACCCAAATATATTTTCTTG
>JAJQAW010000198.1 GCA_021203585.1 Rikenellaceae bacterium | reverse complement strand
ATATTGCATCGCAAGTGCTGGCCGAAGAAATTTGTCTGCAAGAGGAGTTGCCCGGGAATGCGGCAGCGGTAGAAATCAACGAGATACCGGTTAAGCTGACGGTAACCAAAACCGAAGCGTGACGGCTACTGCTTAATAACCCGTTGAACGCTCAGCGCCGAAGGGATATTCGTTGCCGGTTTCCGGAAAAGGAGAATTCCTGTTTTGGGTCAATCTGCTACTAGGGTGCGTGAAAAAGGGAATGAGCCGCTTTTGGACAGATAAAACAAATTCGGAGTTAAAAATATTTCGATCAAGGGTAGGACCTATGAAAAAAAGTCTTATCTTTAATCAATAACCTACTAAACGAGGAGAGCCATGTCAGAAGAGAACAGAACGAGATATTCAGATGAAGAACTGGCTGAGTTCAAGGAAATCATCCTCCAGAAACTGGAAAAAGCGCGTCAGGATTACGACCTGCTCCGGGCTACCATTACGCATACTTCGAGCAACGGCACGGACGATACATCGCCCACGTTCAAGATCCTGGAAGAGGGAGCTGCTACGCTGTCCAAGGAGGAATCCGGTCGTCTGGCCCAGCGTCAGCTGAAATTTATCCAGCACCTGGAAGCGGCCCTGATCCGTATCGAAAATAAAACCTACGGCATTTGCCGGGAAACGGGCAAACTCATTCCTAAAGAGCGGCTGAAAGTCGTTCCGCATGCCACGCTGTGCATCGAAATGAAAGAGAGCGGAAAATAAGCATCCGCGGGCGTTACAGGAAAGGGAGACGGTAGTCTCCCTTTTTTATTTTGCAACCGATGCAATAAGAAAGAGCAACGTGCCGTTATGGATTATATTCCGGTTGGAATTTTTTATAACCGGAAATTGATTAAGCAATTTATTATCTTTTTTTTATCTTTGTCTGAAGTTGATAAGTAGCTTTTCTTAGAGTTTAATTGTAAAAACTAGTAATCTGTGGTATTTCCGGCGAGTGGGAAGGGCGACCAAAACCTTTTCAGGAGCGGGCAAATACCATGCCTTATGGGGGAATTTTTATGGAAAATTGGCAAAGACTTGAGAAGGTGATTAAATGGGCAGGAATGTCCGTTAATGCCTTCGCGTTGCACATCGGGCTAAAAAGGTCCGAAAACCTTTACCAGATTAAAAAAAGGTAATCATGGTATCAGTAAAGAACTGGCGAACATTATTTCGACCCAGTATCCGCAGATCAGCCGCTCCTGGCTATTGACCGGCGAAGGGGAAATGCTCAAAGACGGAGACGGATATGGTTCGAAGCGGGGAATCCCGTTTTATAATGTGGACATCGCCTCGGTCGTCGAGTTTCATCAGCAGCCCACCCAAAAACCGCTGTATTACATCGATATCCCGATCTTTTACGGCTGTGATTTTGCCGCTTTGAGTACGAGCAGCGCCATGGCCCCAGAAATACCGGCCGGCGCGATTGTCGCGATCAAGCAGCAGGAGGCGGGAAAAATATTTCCAGGCGAATCCTACCTGATCGTAACCAAGGATTTTTCGGGAATCCGTACCATCCTCAGTTATCCGGAAGATCCGGCTAAAATCCGGTTGGTGCCCAAAAATCTGGCCGACTACGATGAGATGATTATCGATACGTCGGAAATAAAAGTTTTGTATCTTGTCAAGGGAATAATCATCAGCAAAACCCTCTAAGGGTTCCTTGGCAGGTAAATGACAATCAGATAACTGGTGCGAGCGAACGTCTGGACGGTTTTGGGGTGATTTATTTCGTTGTGGAACGATGAAATTACTTTGATCAAAACTCGGAATATGTTTTCAGGAATTGTAGAGGCGACCGGAAAAGTCGTCGCCATTGAAAAAGAACAGGAAAATCTTCATTTCACTTTAGAGTGTCCTTTTGTCGACCAGCTTAAAATCGATCAGAGCATCGCGCACAACGGCGTGTGTCTGACGGTGGTGCGGCTCGATGAGCGGTCCTATACCGTAACGGCTATCCAGGAAACCCTTTCCAAGTCTAACCTGGGTTTGCTGCAGCCGGGGGATCTGGTGAATCTGGAGCGCAGCATGAAGCCGGATGCTCTGTTGGACGGTCATATTGTCCAAGGGCATGTCGATCAGACGGCGGTTTGCACGAGCATCGAAGAGGCGGACGGCAGTTGGTATTTCACCTTCGAGTACGATCCTTCGCAGGGAAATATTACGGTGGAAAAAGGTTCCGTTTCGGTCAACGGCGTCAGTTTGACGGTAGTCAACTCGCAGGACGGTTCGTTTCAGGTGGCCATTATACCCTACACGTACGAGCATACCAATTTCCATACGTTTCGGGTGGGGACGGTAGTCAATCTCGAATTCGATATTGTCGGCAAGTACATTACCAAATTGATGGGTAGCTACCTGAATAAATAAGGTCCGCTGCGCATGCATGGATTTCAGGGTTGTTTCCTCGGGAAGCAACCCTGAATTTGTGCTATGCGGCGGGATAGAAGCCGCCCGACTTCCCCGATTTTTTATACCTTTGTACTTTAGCTAACGAAACAACCAGTTGGAACATGATAAAAATTACATTTCCCGACGGGAACATCCGTGAGTATCCCGCGGGCACGACCGCTTACCAAATCGCCCAAAGCATCAGTCCGAGATTGGCCCAGGACATTTTGGCGGCTTCGGTAAACGGCAAAGTAACCGATGTGAACCTTCCCATAACGAAGGACGCGGACATCCGTCTGCACAAATGGGAGGACCAAGAGGCCAAACGAACCTTCTGGCATACCTCCTCACACCTATTGGCCGCCGCCCTGGAAGAGCTCTATCCGGGCATTAAATTCGGGATCGGACCGAGCATCGAAAATGGTTTTTATTACGATGTGGATGCACCAGAACCGATCACCGAAGGCGATTTAAAAAAGATCGAAGAGAAGATGATGGAACTGGCGCGCAGCAAACAGCCGCTTTGCCGCCGGGAAGTGTCCAAGGGAGAAGCTCTGAAAAGCTATATAGAAAAGGGAGATGAATACAAGCAGGAACTGATCCGCGACCTGGAAGACGGCACGATCACCTTCTACACCAACGGTAATTTCACCGATCTTTGCCGGGGGCCGCACCTGCCGGATACCGGTGCGATCAAAGCGATCAAATTGACCTCCGTAGCAGGAGCCTACTGGCGCGGCAATGAGAATAATAAGATGCTGACCCGCGTCTACGGGATTACATTTCCCAAAAAATCGATGCTGGACGAGTATCTGGTGATGTTGGAAGAGGCTAAAAAACGGGATCACCGTAAACTCGGCAAAGAGTTGGAACTCTTTGCCTTTTCACAGCGAGTAGGCCAGGGATTACCTCTGTGGCTCCCCAAAGGAGCCGCGTTGCGGGAACGGCTGGAAAATTTCCTGCGCGGGGTGCAGAAGCAATACGGCTACCTGCAGGTCATCACACCGCATATCGGTGCAAAAGAGTTGTATGTCACTTCCGGCCATTATGCCAAATACGGTGCGGATTCTTTCCAGCCGATCCATACGCCGGTCGAGGGCGAGGAGTTCCTGCTCAAGCCGATGAACTGTCCGCACCATTGCGAAATTTACAAGACTAAACCGCGCTCTTACAAGGACCTGCCGTTGCGCCTGGCGGAATTCGGTACGGTATACCGGTATGAACAAAGCGGTGAGCTGCACGGATTGACCCGAGTACGTGGGTTCACGCAGGACGACGCACATATTTTCTGTCGGGCGGATCAGCTGAAGGAGGAATTTAAAAAAGTGATCGATATCGTGCTGTATATCTTCAAAACGTTAAGCTTTGAGAATTTCACGGCACAGATTTCGTTGCGGGATCCTCAGAACAAGGAGAAATACATCGGTTCGGAAGAAAACTGGGAAAAGGCGGAAAGCGCGATCATCGAAGCGACTGCCGAAAAGGGCCTGGATACGGTAGTGGAGTTGGGGGAAGCGGCATTTTATGGCCCGAAACTTGATTTTATGGTGCGCGATGCGCTGGGCCGTAAGTGGCAATTGGGTACGATCCAGGTGGATTATAACCTTCCGGAACGCTTCGATCTGACTTACACCGGAGCGGACAATCAACCGCACCGTCCCATCATGATCCACCGTGCACCGTTCGGATCGATGGAGCGGTTTGTGGCTGTTTTGCTGGAACATACGGGAGGTAAATTCCCTTTGTGGCTTTCACCGGAACAGGCGGTGGTACTGCCGATCAGCGAAAAATACAACGATTATGCGGAAAAAGTTTCAGAAATTCTAAATAATTCCGATATTCGCACCCAGGTTGACGACCGTAACGAGAAGATAGGTAGGAAGATACGGGACAATGAATTGAAACGCATCCCGTTCCTGCTCATCGTAGGGGAGAAAGAGGAGGCCCAGGGTACGGTTTCCGTGCGTGTGCAGAGAGAAGGCGACCGGGGCGCCATGACCCCGGATGATTTTGCCCGGCTGGTAAAGGAACGTGTAGCGGCCGAGGTAGAGCAAATAAAACAATAGATCGTGCGGTTCGCTGTACCGCTTACGAGTTTTTACCGGCAACCAAGGGGGGTGCAGAGCACTTCTCCGAGCAGGACCGAACCGCTAACTCAAGCAGGGGCTTGTCGAAACTTCGTCGAGCGGGAAAGTGCTGTAGCATCGGGAGGGCCGGACTAGTGGATCGAGCGGAAAACGGGGCTGGAGCAAAGAAGGGTACCGGGATAAAGCGTAGAAAGAAACCGGGCTTAAGCATGGATAACCCGAAAGCGAAGGTTCGGACCATTTCCGGAAAAGTCCACGATGGGCAGATTGTAAGTGATAAAAAGTATAATTAATTAGGAGGACAAAGCTATAAACACAAGTAGACCGAAGCCGAAACCCGCCAGGCCGTATGGCCGGAGGATGCCGGAAAAAGAGGCCGCTCATGCCATTAATGAGAAAATTACCGCGCCGCAGGTGCGTTTAACCGGAGATAATATCGAAGGCTCTGTGGTGGTCCCCATCAAAGAAGCGCTTCGCATGGCCGATGAACAAGGACTGGACCTGGTAGAAATTTCACCCAAGGCCGATCCGCCGGTATGCCGGATTGTGGATTACCAGAAATTTCTTTACCAGCAAAAAAAGAAGGCCAAGGAGATCAAGGCCAAAGCGGTCAAGGTAATTATCAAAGAAATCCGTTTCGGACCCAATACGGATGACCATGATTACAATTTTAAGCTCAAACACGCGGAAAATTTCCTCAAAGAGGGCTCCAAAGTGAAGGCTTATGTCTTTTTCCGGGGCCGTGAAATTGTGTTCAAGGATAAAGGAGAAATTTTATTGTTGCGTTTTGCCACAGACTTGGAGGAGATTGCGAAAGTGGAATCCATGCCCAAGTTGGAGGGAAAGCGGATGATTATGATTCTCTCACCGAAAGCGAAAAAATAAACGCAGGGAAACTCCCTGATCCTTTTAAATCCCGGACGGTTAGGTCCGGGATTTTTTCTTGATCTGCGCATGAACATTTTCGGTGGAACAGCGATAAAAAGGGAAGAGACTCGTCTGCTCGATAGTCTCGGGCTGAGGACGGGAGAAGGAGACCGGAATACCGCCAAGTTTCCATGGGAGAACGACTCTGTTTCGATC
>JAJQAW010000336.1:4894-5590 GCA_021203585.1 Rikenellaceae bacterium | reverse complement strand
ATCCGGAACATCCGGAAAGAAAGGAATATTCCGAACAAGGAAGTTTTGCCGCTACTGGTCAAACCGGATGAAAATTACCACGAAAAATACGAACCGGTCCTGCTGAAAATGGCCCATCTCTCCTCCATCGGCCGGACATAGGAAAAAGTGGATAACGCCGCCTCGTTTATCGTCAAAAGCACGGAATATTTCGTTCCGTTGACGGATCACCTCAACGTAGAACAGGAATTGGCCAAACTGAGATCCGAATTGGAATACCAGCAAGGTTTCCTAAATTCGGTCATGGCCAAACTCGACAATGAACGATTCGTGCAGGGAGCGCCTGCGAAAGTGGTCGAAAACGAACGGGCTAAAAAAGCCGATGCCCAGGCCAAAATCAAGGCCATACAGGAGCGAATCGACCAACTCGGTTAACGGATCATTCCATACGGTAGCGGGGAGCGGAAGTTTTCCGCCCCCCGCTGCCGTATATAGCAGAAACCTTATTCCAGGATATAGAGCTCCGAGTGGATATTACCGTGCGTGGCCCGAGAGTAGGGACAAATTCGGTGGGCCTGTTCCATCAGTTCCAACCCCTCTTTTTGATCGACGTGCGGAATGTGAGCGCCAATACGGGCGGATAATTGGTATTCCCCTTCCGGAGTTTTTGCCAAAGAAATTTCCACCTTTACCGTCGGACCGCCCACGCCGGTCATC
>JAJQAW010000336.1:0-4884 GCA_021203585.1 Rikenellaceae bacterium | reverse complement strand
GCATGGCCCCTTCCAGAGCCCCATTAAAACAGGCGGCATAACCGGCCGCAAATAAATCTTCCGGGGTGGTGCCCGCCTTGCGGTCATTCTTGGCTCCCGGGGTTCTCAATTCCATATCGATCTGACCGTCTTCATTTTTGACATGTCCGTTACGACCTCCTGTGGAGGTTGCCCAGGTGGTATACAAAATATCCATATGCGTATAAAGTTTTTCAACCCTTCCTTACACGATTCGTTCCAAACTTCCTCGGGCGCGGTACCCGGCACAAAAGAATCCGAACCCGGCATGGCCCGTTCGATTGTGCGGCGGTGTTTGACCGAACTACCGGAATAAGTTGTATCTTTGCTGCATTTAAAATCCCAAAACCATGAAATTCCAATATCCATTACTTCCGGTCGACGTAGTTTTTCATCCCTCCTAGTGGCACAAACACACCGGCATCGTGTTCGACGAAGATTTTTTTACCACCCGCTACGCCGGGTGGAAGACGAACGGCGCATGGAACGAGAACTGTACGAGCGGTTCGGTGAATTCGGACTGGGTGCGGACCGCGATCGGGAGCTGCCACAAATCGGCGCCGTACACCTGGCTGCCGGCTATTTACTCTCCTCCATGCTGGGATGCCGGATCGAATATACGGCCGACGCCGCTCTCCAGGTAGTATGCGCCCACCGGGACGATTTCCAAATCGACGAATCGGCGGCATTCCAAAGCCCGGATTTCCTTCGATTGCTCCGTTTGATGGAAACCTTGGAAAAAAATACGGTTACCTCTGTGGAGACATCAATTGGGGGAGGGGAATCTTGAATCTGGCCATCGACTTGAAAGGGGAAAATATTCTGATGGATATGATGTTGAATCCCGAAGCGTGTAAAACCTATTTCGGCAAAATCGCCTCGGTAGTCGAGCGTTTTTTTACCTTTATACAGGGTCGGACCGGGTCAAATTCGATTTCGGTGAACCGGGTAGTCCGGCACATTGAAAAACCGGTGTATCTTCATTCGGAGTGTACCCATACCATGATATCCGAGGAGGACTACCGGGAATTCCTGATGCCGTGGGATGCGCAGTGGTGCCAAATCTACCGGCCATACGGCATTCACTATTGCGGCAACGATCCGCATCGGCACGCCGCGGCTTACGGAGAACTTCCCGCGCTGGATTTCTTCGATCTGGGCTGGGGCGGCGATATCGCCCATATCCGGAAACATTTACCCCATACGCTGCTTAATTTACGTTTGAATCCGGTCGATATCAACAGTTATTCCCACGCCCAAATCGAGGGTTTTATCCGTCAGGGAGTAGCCCTTTCCGGAAATCCCTACCTGACGGGAATTTGCTGCATCAACATGGATGCCGAAACAGACGATGAAAAAGTACGGACTATCTTCCGGACCGTTCGGGAACTGAGAGAGGAGATGAAATAGCTCCCTCAGGTACCGGGAAAAGGTTCCGGCGCCACGCTTCCGCTCTTTACCGGTTGCATCTGCCGAAACAGGGCGTCCCGTTGCACGGGACGCCCTATTTCGGCAGTAAACGGGTTAATTTATAAATCCGCCGTAAGGCGGGCAATTTCGGGCGAGTGGGCTACCCGGTTACCGTCTACCCACAGGGAAAGTCCCTGCCCTTTACCATATTTTTCGCCCGTTTTGTCCCACACGATGGTAATCAAACGGCCTTTGTAGGAAACGTTATCCAGGCAAAACCAATCCCATTGATCCTGCGGGATGAGCGGATTGACTTCCAGCACCTGATCCGCACGCGGACGCAATCCCATCAAACCGGTAATCATCAGATCGTTGAAGGTAGAGTGATTGTAATAGCGGCTGCGTTCCTGATCGCCCTTCAACCAATATCCGGTCACCTCATCCAGGTATTCGCCGATGTAGGGCCGTCCGCGGCGATATTGCGATTCCACATATTTCTCCATCTGCATAAAATAAGTTGTATCGGATGCCGTGGTTTGTCCGCCGTAGTTATTCAGGAAATTGGCCATGGCGGTCAGGGTCTGTGCCGAGGCGAACGGCCAGATCGCGCCGTCCCACTCGCAATGACAGCATCCGCGCTGGCGGAACAGCGGGCTTCGCATCTCGCAAGTCGTTAATCCGTACGGGGCGTTGAATCCGCGGGTATCTTCGACCTGAGTCCACGCCGGATCGTATTTCCGGTCGTTGTCCGGCAAATTGAAATACCAAGGAATAAAACCGATGGCTTCCCGTACTCCGGCCGAACTGCCGTTCGGGCGCATCGTTTCGAAAAATTGATGTTCGCTATTCCAGAGTAATTCCTGTACCCGGCGTTGGAGAGTGTCGGCTTTACGGGCAAACAAGGCCTCGTTCGACGGATCGCCGAACAGCCCGGCCATGGCCGATAACGCCCTGGCATTGCCGTACATATAGCTGTTGATGGTCGGACGGCGGTTATGGATGTTGTGATCGCGGTCGCCGCTGGCCGATTCTTCCATTCCGTCCGAGACGTCGCGCTGCCAGAACAGCCCGTCCGGGGTGCGCTTCATTTCTTCCCAATGGTGGTAATCCTTCACCAGCATCGGATACATAAATTGCAGGAAATCGGTATGTCCGGTCACCATCCAAGCCTGGTACACGGCATCGGAGGTCCAGCTGCTGAATTTATCCAGTTTTTCCATCGGAGCTCCGTCATTGCCGGTATACCATAAAGTCAGGTATTGTTCTAGATAGTCCTGATTGTGCAGCCAGCGCATTTCGTAGATATGATGGCCGATCGCGCAGGCAATCAGGTTGTATTTATCGGAATAAGAGCGTTCCACCAAAAACTCGGTCACCCCGTACCCTTGCGGAGTCTCTTTGATGTGCTTGCGCAGAGACCACCAACGGTAATAGTACATTTCCCGAAAATTGTCCTGCGAGCAGTCGAACAACGGAATATTGGCTTTCATCCACTCCCAGGAGTCGGCATTGGGAATGGCCTGTATGATATTCTCATCCTCCATCCGGTTAAAATAATCGACCAGCGGTTTATAATCGTCGGCACGAAGTACCGTACCCTCTCCTTTGGCTTGGGCGATGGCCGTGGTGCCGGTCAATAACACAACCAGCGAAAACAAAATGGATTTTCGTTTCATAACATGGATTCGTTTAGATGGGAAATGAAAATTTAACGGGTGAACTAACCCTCTTTTTTTCCGAATAGGGTGGTAATATCGATGTCTTCCACTTTTCCCTGATTGAACCGGAGGGTCCGCGAGGGATAATGCTGCAGATTCTGGATGTTGTGCGTGGCCATGACTACCGAACAGCCTGTGGCCACGACCCCCTGAAAAATGGTCATAATGCTGTCCGCGGTCGAGGGGTCCAGATTACCCGTGGGTTCATCGGCCAGGATCACCTCCGGGTCGTTCAACAGGGCGCGGGCCACCGCCAAGCGTTGCTGTTCTCCCCCGGACATTTCCGAGGGCATTTTATGGATTTTATGCGACAGCCCTACCTGATCCAGTACCTGGTCGATGCGTTCCCGGATCATATGTTCGCTTTTCCAGGCGGTGGCCTTAAGCACGAAACGCAGGTTTTCAAATACGTTCCGGTCACCCAGCAACTTGTAATCCTGAAACACGATCCCCAGCTGACGGCGCAACTGCGGAATTTGCTTGGGTTTGATGCGGTGCAACTGTATTCCGGCTACCATACCCGATCCCGTATACAACGGCAAATCGGCGTAGAGCGTCCGCAAAAAAGAACTTTTACCGCTCCCCACCCGGCCGATCAGGTATACCAGTTCTCCCCGGGAGATATCCACATTGACATCCGAAACGACGAGATTATCCTCCGGGCCGGGACGTTTTCCTCCGCTGCCGTTGTAGACGGCCGCATTTCTCAGTTCGATGATCGGGGTTCTGTGATCCATAGGGCTGGCAAACATTTTTGTACGGTTGGTGCATGAGGCTCGGATCGGACCAACGGGTCCACGCGGGTTGATCCGATCCGGCGGTGATTTCAGTTCTTACGCGTCGATGTTAGCGTATTTGGCATTTTTCTCGATGAATTCCCGGCGAGGCGGAACATCGTCGCCCATCAGCATCGAGAAAATCAGGTCGGCGCTGGCGGCATTTTCGATGGTAACCTGGCGTAGAATCCGGCTTTCCGGATTCATGGTGGTATCCCACAATTGCTCGGCATTCATCTCCCCCAAACCTTTGTAGCGCTGTACGTGAACCCCTTTGGTGCCGAATTCTTCGGTCACCGCCAGGCGTTCTTCCTCAGTCCAGCAATACCGCTCCTGCTTCCCTTTTTTCACCAGATAGAGCGGAGGAGTTGTAATGTAGAGGTGGCCGTTGGTGATCAAATCCTGCATGTACCGGAAAAAGAAAGTCATGATCAGGGTGGCAATGTGGCTTCCGTCCACATCGGCATCGGTCATGATGATAATCCGGTTGTAACGGAGTTTTTCGAGGTTCAACGCTTTGGCATCCTCTTCCGTCCCCATGGTAATTCCGAAAGCGGTAAACATATTGCGGATTTCATCGCTTTCGAAGCCCTTGTGGTCCATCGCTTTTTCGACGTTGAGGATTTTTCCGCGCAGCGGGAGTATGGCTTGGAAGTTCCGGTCGCGGCCTTGCTTGGCTGTTCCGCCTGCCGAGTCCCCTTCGACCAAGAAGATTTCCGCGATACTTCGGTCGCGCGAGGAACAGTCGGCCAGTTTACCCGGCAATCCGGCGCCAGAGAGGACGGTTTTACGTTGCACCAATTCGCGAGCTTTGCGGGCTGCGTGCCGCGCCTGAGCAGCCAGTACGACTTTGCCGACGATAGCTTTGGCATCCCGGGGATTTTCTTCCAGGTACATGCTCAGGGCTTCGGCGATCGCCGATTCCACCGATCCCGCCACTTCACTGTTACCGAGCTTGGTTT
>JAJQAW010000010.1:3049-5591 GCA_021203585.1 Rikenellaceae bacterium | reverse complement strand
CTCCGGAGGAAGGAAAGTGTTGGTTTTCCAATCGCTTATGTCGAATTCTCCCCGCGTCCTACCGGGTCGATACCGGCTTGAACTGCGGCTGTAAGAACCGACCCCAAATCGGCCGCCATCCCGCTTGCTTGAATGGACTGGGTGCGAAGGAGCAAGCCGAATGCAAAGTCCCCCATCGCCGTTTTTAGGGCTCCCCGACGAGGCTCCTTCTGGTCTACCCCTTCGGGTTTTCTTCCTGCTCGCTGGGTAGAGCTCAAAGGAGCTCGGCTCCGCGCTCACTCGGGCGGTAGTTCCCGCCTCGGCTCCATCGGAAACAAAGCTTCCATTTCGCTCTCGGCTAAGTGCCGGTGGAAAAAAGCGAGACCGGAAACTCGGAACAAAGGACCCGGAAGTTCATCGGTAATCTCTTCCCAAAAACTTTTGTCTCCCGTTTTACTTTCCCTACCTTTGCGGCAAAGGTAAAAAAACTAAAATATCCTGCATAATCATGGAACCAAAAGTAAGCATCATTATGGGCAGCACCTCCGACCTGAAAGTTATGGAAGCCGCCGCCCAATTCCTCGATGAGATGGAAATCCCCTACGAAATCAATGCCTTGTCCGCGCACCGCACTCCGGACCGGGTGATGGAATTCGCAGCACAAGCAGCCGCGCGCGGCATACGGGTCATCATCGCCGGGGCAGGCGGGGCCGCTCACCTGCCAGGTGTCGTGGCTGCCATGACCATACTCCCCGTGATCGGCGTTCCCGTGAAATCCTCCAACTCGATGGACGGCTGGGACAGCGTGCTGTCCATCCTCCAAATGCCGGCCGGGATTCCGGTAGCGACCGTGGCCCTGGACGGCGCCCGCAACGCAGCTATTCTGGCCACCCAAATCCTCGCCACCGGACAACCGGAAATCGCCGCCAAACTCGAAAAGTTTAAAAAAGAACTGGCCACAAAAATTGAAAAAGCCAACCAGGAACTGGCCGCCGTAAAATTCCCGTTTAAAACAAACTGACGGGACGGTTCGTATCCCTCTTTAAAAAGGGCGGCGAAGACCGCACCCTTACTTTTGCACCCTTTTTGTACCTGTCGGTGTCGGCGAAAACAACACGAATATGACCGATAATGTACTCTTAGCATTTTTATTAACACTTCTGGCCGGTTTAGCTACCGGTATCGGAAGTGCGATCGCTTTTTTCGCTAGCCATACTAACAAGAAATTTCTTTCTTTCGCCTTGGGGCTGTCCGCCGGAGTGATGGTCTATGTATCCTTTGTAGAACTTTTCAACGGAGCACAGGGCAATCTTTCCGGGATTTACGGGGATCGCATCGGCCAGGGAATCGCCGTGGCGGCTTTTTTTCTCGGCATTTGCATTGCCGCGCTGATCGACAAAGCGGTGCCTTCGCGGGAAAATCCGCATGAGATGCGCTCTGTGGAGGATATGAACCGAAAGCCCGCGGACAAAGCCAAGTTGATGCGGACGGGGTTGATCACAGCGCTGGCTATTACGGTGCATAACTTCCCGGAGGGCATGGCCACTTTTGCCGCGACGCTGGACAATCCCGAATTGGGTGTGGCCATTGCGGTGGCGATTGCCATTCACAATATTCCGGAGGGAATTGCGGTGTCCGTACCGATATTTTATGCTACGGGCGATCGGAAGAAGGCCTTTCTATGGTCCTTTCTTTCGGGGATGACGGAGCCGGTGGGTGCGCTGATCGGCTGGCTGATATTGATGCCGTTTATGTCTGCGCTGATGATGAACTGTGTGTTGGCGGCCGTAGGCGGAATCATGGTCTTCATTTCTTTTGACGAATTATTGCCTGCGGCCCGGGAGTACGGGGAGCATCATGTCTCGATTTACGGCCTCATCGCCGGCATGGCCATTATGGCCGTCAGCTTAATATTGTTATAGCACGGTTTAAAGGAAACAGGGTTCATTCAAAATTTTTCGGTGTCGCTTTTTCATCCGGCACAGCCGATTGCGGAGGAAAACTTGTTTCCGAAACTTAGCCAAAGCGCCAAATGAGACTCCCGTACGCGCGAGGCCAAGCTTGCTTGAGCTCCACCGGACGAGCAGGAAGAAACCCGAAGGGGTACCCGGGAGGAATCCCGTAGGGGAACCCTAAAGCGACGAGGGGGACTTGGTCTTCGACTCCTGGTTCGCACCAGGGCCATTCAAGACAACTCGATGGCGCTCGATTGGACGACGGTTTTAAAAGCCGCAGTCCCCACCGGTCTCGACCCGGTAGGTCGCAGCGGCTAATTAAACAAGCCAGGAACAAGTCGAGCCTTCCGCATACTTATAGCCTAAAAACATGCATATGAAAAAATGGAAAGATACCCCGCCGAACGAAAAATGGATGATGGTGTTTATCGTCTTGTTGGTATTCGGCATACTGCTCCGTTGGACGGCGGTGAAAGAGGGGATATTCCGTGGTTTCACCTGGTTGGGTTCAGAAAAAACGGAATCCGTGTCTACCGATAGTCCGGAGCTCGTTTTGCCGGATGCCGTTCCGGAAGCGGCGCCGGATTCCCTTTCAAACCGGATAACGG
>JAJQAW010000010.1:490-3039 GCA_021203585.1 Rikenellaceae bacterium | reverse complement strand
ATGTATAAAAACCTGACTACCTTTATTGAGGTCTTGCGCCAAAACGATGAATTAGCGGAGATCGACGCACCGGTATCTCCCGAGTTGGAAATTACTGAAATTACCGACCGGATATCCAAGCAACCCGGCGGCGGCAAGGCCCTGTTATTCCACGACACGGGAACCGATTTTCCCCTGCTGATCAATATGATGGGATCCGACCGACGGATCTGCCTGGCTCTGGGCGTGAACCGCTTGGAGGATTTGGCCGAGCGCATCTACGAACTTTTCGGGAAAGTGGTCTCTCCCAAGCCGACCCTGGCCGATAAAGCCCGGCTACTTCCGGTGCTGGGTAAAGCCTCTCGGTGGCTCCCTCGCCGCAAAAGCGGGCGCGGAGCCTGTCAGCAGATTCGCATGGACCAACCGGATTTGAGCCGGTTACCGATCCTTCGATGCTGGCCGCATGACGGAGGCCGTTTCATCACGCTTCCGCTGGTGCATACTCAGGATCCGGAAAGCGGAGCCCGGAATGTGGGCATGTACCGGATGCAGGTTTTCTCTGAAGATTCAACCGGCATGCACTGGCACCTGCATAAGACCGGCGCCCGCCATTACGAAGCCTATAAAAAACGGGGAGAGCGGATGCCGGCTACCGTCTGCCTGGGGGGGGACCCGATTTACACCTATTGCTCGACCGCTCCCCTTCCGGAGGGCATCGACGAATACCTGTTAGCCGGTTTTATCCGGCAAAAACCGGTCGAACTGGTCCGCTGCCTGACCAACGAACTGGAAGTTCCTGCCGACTGCGACTTCGTCATCGAGGGCTATGTCGATCCGACGGAAGAGAAAGTAACGGAAGGCCCCTTTGGCGATCACACCGGATTCTATTCCCTGGAAGACCGGTATCCGGTCTTTCACATTACCTGCATCACCTACCGCCAAAACGCCGTTTATCCGGCAACCATCGTCGGAGTACCGCCTCAGGAAGATTTGTACATCGGCAAGGCCACGGAAGCGATCTTTTTGGCCCCCATCCGGTTGGCCGTCCAACCGGAGATTCGCCAGCTCTACCTTCCCGCAGCCGGCGTCATGCACAACATTGCGTTGGTAAACATCCAAAAAAGCTATCCCGGACAAGGCTTTAAAGTGGCTCATTCGTTGTGGGGAGCCGGTCAAATGATGTTCAATAAATTTTGCCTGGTCCTTTCCACGGAAAAAAGCGTTTACGATCCTACTGCCGTATGCGAGGCTCTGCGGGAGGTGCAGATTCCGCGCGACCTCCTTTTTTCTAAAGGTCCTCTGGACGTACTCGATCATACGGCGAGCGGGATGGATTTCGGAGGGAAATGCTGCATAGACGCTACACCCAAGGATTGGGAAGGAGAAAAAACGGAACCCCTACCGGTTTCACTTCCCCACCGCTGGCAATTTCCGGAAGGAATAACGGGAATCGAAGAAACCTACGCGTCCGACTGGGCGGTCCTGGTGGTTACCGTCCGCAAAGGGACCGAACATTTACCCGGTCTGATGGAGCAGTTACTGGCGTGCAACGCGGTCCGAGGGATCAAATTCCTACTGGTGTTCGACTCGAACGTTCCGCTCGCAAAGCCGGAATACCTGCTCTGGCTTGCCGCATCCCATTGCGATGCCGTTCGGGACTTATTCCTGCTTCCCGGCACCCTGGTGTTGGACGCCCGGATCAAAGCCGGCGGTGTAAACGGTTTTTCACGTCCGTGGCCTCATATCGTCACGATGGACCGGCAAACCATCCGGCAGGTTGACCGGCGCTGGCCGGAATATGGGTTGGGTCCCCGGATAAGCTCTCCTTCTCTTTCCTTTCCGCTGCCGAACCGGCAAACGGGTGCGGTCTACAACCCCTGAGGGCGAAAACAACCCTACGGAACCCCTGCTCCTAAAGCCTGGTGCAGGGGTTTATGGTATATACCCGGGGAACTCTGGCACAACTCTTGAGGGAATTTAACTGCCTATAAATTAGTTATCCACTATCTAAAAACGTATCGAATATGAATGACGAAAAAAGAAGCTTCATCGACAAAAACGAACGGAAAAATGACAACCAAAACCGCATGAATGAGATGGGAAACGACATCAAATCGGATGCCAACCAGGTCGGTAACTGTGCGGAAGAAAATTGGCACGAGGTAAAAAACCGCGCTTCCGAAGAGTGGAATAAAATGACGGACCATGTGGACGAAGGAACTCAAAAAGCGCAGCACCGTTCGGAAGAAGAAATGGAAAAAATGAAACACCGTCGGGAAGAACAAAACCAGAAATGGTAGGAAAGCTCGATAGCAGAAAAAAAGCGTACCCGAGCGGGTACGCTTTTTTTTGGAGGGATTCGATCGAAGCCCGGATGATCCGTACGGGTTTACGCTCCGGTTTCCGTTCGATTAACCCGATCGACGGGAAGGTCCTCCGTATGGTTCCATCGTTCACGGGCTTCGCGGACAGCCGTGATCAATTGATCGGCGTAATCGCAACTAACCACGTAAGTAGTCTCGTAAATATCGTCGATCCGGACGAAATTTTTCCATTGCGAAGCATAAACC
>JAJQAW010000010.1:0-480 GCA_021203585.1 Rikenellaceae bacterium | reverse complement strand
GCATAAACCTTGTAGAGAGAAAACTCTTCAAAGTTGTAATACCACCCGTAATAACCGAAAAAGCCGTAACTCCCCAGCAGCGGTACCGAATACTTCATTTCACTGCGCTCCATTTTACGGATGTTGACGATGTTTTCCAACTCGATCCGGGTCATCTCGACCACGCATTGGATTTGCAGCGCCTGATCCGTGACCCGTATTTTACGGGGAATCGAAAGGATGCATAACAGCAAAACGGTCAGTAAAAAAAAGGTAAACCAAATCGGGAAATAGCCGCTTTGGCTGTAGTACATAAAAAAGGCGGCGGTCAAAATAATCGTAATACAGATCACCCAGGTCAGGATGCGGGCCCGTTTATCCGGCTTATAGATAAAATCGATTTGCATACCGGCAAAATTAAAAGATTTTCCCCGGAATAACGATTTCCTTCCGGAAATAATATTCGAAGCGATTTCCGTTTATTTTTAAGGTTTCTTTAAC
>JAJQAW010000103.1 GCA_021203585.1 Rikenellaceae bacterium | reverse complement strand
CTCCTCAGTAATACTTTTGTAAATTCCCTCCGTCGGAAATTCTTCCATTAAAGGCTCTGATGTTAGGATTATATAATAAGAACCATCTTGTCCCGAAGCAACAAAAATGTTCACAATAAAAATCCAGCTTAAAATTATCCTTTTCATGCTTATCATTTTAAAAAAATCCATTTTTCAACAACCAACTGGAAATTTCATTCTTGCGAGAAGATGATAAATCATCAAATACCGGCGTTCCAATTGTTCCCGCATACCTGAGGTAATCGTATTCCGAATCTGGGGAGCCGGGCAACGCTTCTTTCAGCCATTCCAGGTAATTCGGATCGTTCACTTGCGCCTGGTGATCGTTTTGGTTGATCGTAATCAACAGCGCCTGCTGTTGATCCGAAGTTAACCCAAACCAATTTTCGATCCTCCACGTACCGTTATCGAACCGATACAGGTGATACATTTCATGCAAACAGGCCACTGTCAATCCATGCTCCGTTATGGAGTTCAGTTCATTGGGATTGTACCAGAAATTGATTACCTCGGCACTGGCGGGAAGTAAACCCATAAGGCATGGAAAATTCTCGTGCGATGCAAAATTAAGCGTTTGACCGTTTAACATGGCTTGCAGAACCTTACCTATTTCGGTTATCCCTAACTTGGCCAGCAACAATTCGAGTGCTTTATCCAATTTATCGTTCCGGGTATCGGGTGTTTTATTATTCGTGGTGCCGCTGCCGCCGCCGCCCGAGTTGTTGTTTCCTCCGTCACCGGGATCGGGAACAAAAGGCGTACCCGGACCGGGATCGGGCGCAACCAGGGGCGGCAAGATGACCGGAGGACTCGGATTACCGAAAAAAAATTCCGGAATATCGAGAAATTATCCCGGGAGATAGGCAGGCATTTATCCTCTATTCTCGGATTTATTGCAACAATCCGGATTCGATTTGCATCGGATGAAAAACTCGCTACCTTTGCGTTTGACACCCTTGTCAAACACGAAGGTAAGAAGGAAGCGAAATTCGATGGCAGACACCGTAAACTATACCGCAATGAACGCAACAAAAATATACCGGATCGGACTGGATATCGGTTCGACAACCGCCAAAGGCGTAATGGTAGACCCGCAAAATCGGATTGTTTTTCACCGGTATGAACGGCACCATGCCGCCGTTCCGGAAGTTCTTGCCCGTTTTTTTGAAGACATCCTTACCGAATTCGGCGACGTACCGGTATCGGTCACCGTGACCGGGTCGGTGGGCATGGGGATGGCCGAACGTTTCGACGTTCCCTTCGTTCAGGAAGTTGTTGCGGCCACGAAATATGTCCGCACGCTTCATCCCGGAATTTCGACCATTATCGACATCGGCGGCGAAGACGCAAAGATTGTCTACATCAAATCCAACGGCAGCGCCGATCTGCGGATGAACGGCAATTGCGCCGGAGGCACGGGGGCTTTTATCGACCAAATGGCTCATCTGCTGGCCGTTCCCGTGGAAGAATTGGACGGACTGGCCCGTGCGGCCGAACGTACCTATCCGATCGCCTCCCGCTGCGGGGTGTTCTCGAAAACAGACATGCAGAATCTGGTCAGTAAAAATGTGAGCAAAGCGGACATTGCCGCTTCGATTTTCCGGGCCGTGGCGGTGCAAACCGTGGTGACGCTTTCTCACGGCTGCGCCATCGAACCAAAGATTCTGTTCTGCGGCGGTCCGCTCTCTTTTATTCCGTCGCTGCGGCAGGCCTTCGTGGATTACATCGGCATCCAACCGAATCAATACATGATTCCGGAAAAAGCCAATCTGATTCCGGCCTGGGGATGCGCTCTGTGCTGTGAACCGGAAAAAAACATCCGGCTGGGGAAATTGATCGAACGACTATCGGACACTACGGTCCGGGGCGGATTGAAACAAACTGAACGGCTGGCGCCGATATTCCGAAATCCAGAAGAATACGCTGCTTGGCAGCGGCGGATTTCCGGCAATCCGATCGAATCGGCGGATTTATCCGCACATACCGGATACGCTTATTTAGGCATCGATTCCGGTTCCACGACTACCAAAATTGTGGTCACGGACGAGCAACAGCGCATCCTGTTCAAACACTACGCGCCCAACCGCGGGAACCCGATACAAACCGTCAAGGAAGGTCTTGCGATGCTGCAGGAACAGTGCGAGCTACGGGGAATCGACCTGAAAATCAACGGCAGTTTCTCCACCGGCTACGGAGAGGATCTGATCAAAGCGGCTTTCAGCCTGGAAGGGGGCATCATCGAAACGATAGCTCATTATGTGGCTGCCCGGAAAATCGATCCGGAAGTATCGTTTATTCTCGATATCGGAGGTCAGGATATGAAAGCGATCTTCGTGGAGAACGGAGTATTGAGCCGAATGGAGATCAACGAAGCGTGTTCTTCGGGCTGCGGATCGTTCATCGAAACTTTTGCCCAGTCGCTCAATTACCCGGTTCGGCAATTTGCCCAGACCGCTTGCACGGCGCAAGCGCCGTGCGATTTGGGTACCCGCTGCACCGTGTTCATGAATTCCAAGGTGAAACAGGTATTGCGCGAAGGCGCTACGGTGGCGGACATGGCTGCCGGAATTTCCTATTCCGTGGTCAAAAACTGCCTCTACAAAGTCTTGAAACTTCGCCGGACCGAGGAACTCGGACGACAGATCGTGGTGCAAGGCGGCACCATGCGGAACGATTCCGTAGTACGGGCTTTCGAATTGCTGACCGGAGTCCAGGTGAGCCGAAGCAATTTGCCGGAATTGATGGGAGCTTACGGATGCGCCCTGTACGCGCAAAGCGAAGGAGACCTGCGTGCTCCGCTCTCCCTGAAGGAGGTATTGCAAACGGCCGAATATACCACCCGGCAGATTCAGTGCCGGGGTTGTGAGAATCAATGTTTTGTCCACAAATACAGCTTTGCCAACCACAATACGTATTATTCGGGCAATAAATGCGAAAAAGTTTTTTCCAACCAGGGAACACGACGGATTCGGGGGCGGAATCTTTCCGTGGAGAAAAACTCATATCTGTTCGACCGGATTTCTTCGGCCGAAGGCCGGATCACTTTGGGGATACCGCGCTGCCTGAATATGTACGAAAATTACCCGTTCTGGCATGCGTTATTCAACGCCTGCGGCATCCGCACCGTGTTATCCGATAAATCCACCTTTGCCAATTACGAAGCCGGGGTTCACTCGGTCATGTCGGACAATATCTGTTTTCCGGCCAAGTTGGTCCATAGCCACGTATATAACCTGATCGACAAAAAAGTGGACCGGATTTTCTTCCCCTACGTGGTGTTCGAAAAGCCGGAAGGGAGACGGACGGCAAACAGCTATAATTGCCCCATCGTATCGGGGTATTCGGAAGTGATCAAAAGCGCCATCGATCCGGCCATTCCGGTAGATTCCCCGGTAATCAATTTCAAAGAGGAGAAAGCCCTGCTGAACGGGTGTGCAGCTTATCTGCAAAGCCTGGGGATTCCTAAAACGACCGAAAAAAAAGCGGTCCGAATCGCCCTGGAAGCCCAGGAAAAGTTTGAGCGTCAATTGCGTGAAACGAACCGAAAAGCTTACCAGGACAGCAAAACCGAAGGAAAAATGACCATTGTGCTGGCCGGCCGACCCTACCACACCGATCCGCTGATTCAGCATAAACTGTCGGACATGATTTCGGATATGGGCGTGACCGTACTCACGGAGGATATCGTGCGCAACGACGAAAGCATCAGCATCAGCCAATCGCACCTGGTTTCGCAATGGAGTTACATCAACCGGATTCTCCGGGCGGCGCAGTGGGTAGCCGAACAGGGGCATGAAGTCCATTTCGTGCAAATGACCTCCTTCGGCTGCGGACCGGATGCTTTTTTGCTCGATGAGGTCAAATCCATCCTCAACCGCTACGGGAAAAGCCTAACCCTGCTGAAAATCGACGATGTGAATAATATCGGATCCATCAAATTACGGGTACGCTCGGTGGTAGAAAGTCTGAAATTCAGCCATAACCAACACCGGCGGCAGGCCGATCCGTTCCTCACGACCAAAGTCTACCGGCCCGCGGACCGCAAACGGACCATCCTGGCCCCCTTCTTTACCGATTACATCTCACCGCTGATCCCGCCGCTGCTCAAATTGGCCGGATACAATTGCGTCTCCCTGCCCGAAAGCGATAGTCAGTCCATCGAATACGGATTGCAATACGCCAACAACGAAGTGTGCTATCCGGCTACTTTGGTGGTCGGGGATGTGATCAGGGCGTTGAAATCCGGCCGATACGATCCGGACCGGGTGGCCGTAGCCATGTCCCAAACCGGAGGACAGTGCCGGGCTTCCAATTACATTGCTTTGTTGAAAAAAGGCATAGCCGAGGCCGGTTATCCACAGGTTCCGGTCATTTCGCTGGCCATGGGCGAGGGTCTGGTCAACGAGCAATACGGATTTAAAATTAACTGGCTCAAGGTGATTCCGGTGACCCTGGCCGCCATTCTGTACAGCGACTGTATTTCCAAATTTTTCCACGCCTCGGTAGTTCGAGAGCATGAAAAAGGAGCGGCGCGCCGGTTGCGGGAATATTACCTGGAGGCGGTACAACCGCTCATCCGAAAAAACGATCCGGGCGCCGTTTATCGAATGATCGGCACGGCGGCGCAGGATTTCGACCGGATTATCCACGATGCGGGTCCTCTTCCCAAAGTGGGAATCGTAGGGGAAATATACCTGAAATTCAATTCGTTCGCTCATAAGCGCATTGCCGACTGGCTGATCAATCAAGGCATCGAAGTGATCTCCCCGACCCTGTGCAGTTTCTTTTTTCAAAGCTTTGTCAACAGCAAAGTGCGCAAACGCGCTTTCCTGGAGAAAAAAGGAACTCCGGAATTTATTATGGACTGGGTCTATACCCTGCTGATGAAACGAGTGGCTAAAGTCAATCGCCTGGCTTCCCGGTTCCGTTATTTCGTGCCTTTTACAGATGTTTTTCAGGAAGCCGAACACGGCAAAGAGGTCATTACCCTGGCCGCTCAATTCGGTGAAGGCTGGCTGCTGCCGGCCGAAATCGTCTCCTTCGCCAAAGCGGGCGTCAATAACGTGATCAGCCTTCAACCGTTCGGTTGCATCGCCAACCACATCATTTCCAAAGGGGTGGAAAAACGGATTAAAACGCTCTACCCTCAGATGAACCTGCTTTCACTCGATTTCGACAGCGGGGTAAGCGATGTCAATGTGGTCAACCGGCTACATTTGATCACCCACAACCTCAAATAACATCCCATGGAGTTACCACAAGATCATATGGAGGCGCGTATCATCCAGGCTGCGGGACAATTGTTCGTGGAAAAAGGATTCGAAGAGACCAGTATGAGCGACATCGCCGCCCGCGTAGGCATCAACCGTACGGCGCTTCATAATTATTTCCGAACCAAAGAAAAAATGTTCCAAGCCGTATTCGGCGATATCGTGCAAGAATTCCTGCCCCGGCTACAGTTCATTTTTATGGAGGAAATCCCGTTGATCGATAAATTCGGCAAAGTGCTGGATGAATATTTCGAAATTTTTCGGGAGAACCCTTCCCTTCCCCAATTTATTCTGAGTGAGATCCAGCGCGATGTCAATCACCTGCTGGCGGT
>JAJQAW010000187.1:2777-5644 GCA_021203585.1 Rikenellaceae bacterium | reverse complement strand
AATCCACACCGGGGGATGTTTACTACGGAGAAACCCTGATCCGGGCGGAAGACGGAACGGAATTGGGGCTGCGTAAAAAAAAGTTGCCGGAACGGCTTTCCTGGAAAGATTTTCGACGCGGAATGGTGGTTTGCCATCAATCGATTCTGGTGCGGCGCTCGCTGGCTCCGAGTTATAACCTGAAGTACCGGTATGCGGCGGATGTGGAATGGGTGTTGGTGTGCTTGCAACGGGCCAGCCGGATCATCCATACACGGACCATTCTGTCGGAATTTGTCCTGGGCGGGGTTTCTTCCCGGCATCGCAAAGAGAGTTTGAAGGAGCGTTACCGCATTATGCGCGCTTATTTCGGTTTATTACCGACCTGGTGGGCGCATGCCGGCTTTGTTTTCGATCTGCTTAAACCGGCGTACCGCAAAAGGGACGGATCCCGCAGCGGGCTGCCACTCATCCGGTGACTGCGGTGGGTGAGCCGGCCGGATCGCGCGCTGTTCCGGGCGGTCGAGGGGAGCCTGCCGAATTAAAATATGTTTATCTTTTCTTTGGAAAAAGAAAAAGTGTGCCTATCTTTGTGGCCTTGAATTCAATTAACGTATAACAAACAAAACACAATGAAAAAAGGCATTCATCCGGAAAATTATCGTCTGGTGGCATTCAAAGATATGTCGAATGACCAAGTGTTTTTGTGCAGGTCCGCCGTTCAGACACGGGAAACTATCGAAGTGAATGGCGAAACCTATCCCGTCTACAAGATGGAAATCTCGAGTGCGTCTCACCCGTTTTATACCGGTAAGATGAAACTCGTCGATACCGCAGGACGTGTAGATAAGTTTATGAGCCGCTATCAAAAACATTACGATAAAAGAAACAAATAATCCGCCAAGGATTAATGGCAAAGCCCGCTTCCAAGCGGGCTTTTTTTGTTCCTAATCATCCGTTCCCGGAGAATTTACTTCTCGTTTTTCCCGGTCAGCCGGTATTCGATCAGAAAAGCGGCAAGCATGCCGATTCCTCCGCAAAGCAAAACCGAAGCCCCGTAAACGATCCCCAGAAACTCCCGGTGGCTTCCGCTGATTCTCTCGCTGTAATCGACATAATGGCTGCCGATCAAAAAGCCGATTAATAATCCTAAGCCGATTCCAAGCAGCAGGCAGCCCCAGGTCAGAGAGCGGTATCGGGAAGAAAACTCCACTTTTCCGACCTGGATTTCTCCACAGGAAATTCCGTTCCATTTTTCAATCATAGCTTTCCGTTCCTTGCGGCGGGCAAAGAGTTCGAAAATGGAATAAATTCCGTAAATGCAAATGCCTACAACGGCAGGCACCATAATAAAATCCATCATACGAATCGCTGTTTTTGTTTGCTGGTTTGACGCAGTACCTCCGGAAAGGTTACATCGCAAAGGAAATTAATCTGTAACTTTATTCCCCGGAGGGCGTCAAAAGAGCGGATGAATCACCTGATGGACGATACGATTATACAGCAGGTCCTCGACGGAGACGCCGAGGCGTTCGGGGTATTGGTCGACAGGTATTCTCAGCGGGTTTTTTCCTGGGTAGTCCGGGTTTGCGGAGACCGGGAAGAGGCCCAGGAGATTACACAGGACGCTTTTATGAAGGCTTATACCCATTTGAGCCGGTTCGAGGGGAAAAGCGGATTTTCCAGTTGGCTGTACCGGATTGCCTACAATACGGCGGTTTCGTATCTGCGCAAGCGCAAAAGAAATCGGTTTGTGCCGTTGGATCGGTCCGATAGAAAGAGTCCGGAAGCAGTTGCAGGCGGGTCGGGATATTCCGATTCGGAGACCGGAAAGAAGGAAATCCAATTGGAAAGACTGGAACAGGCTTTGGCCCGGCTGACCCCGGAGGAAAGGGCGTTGCTGGTGTTATTTTACACGGAAGAAAAATCGATCCGCCAGATGGCTCTGATCCTGGCGGTATCGGAAGGTAATGTAAAAATCCGGTTGCACCGCACCCGAAAAAAACTGGCGGAGATTTTCCACAAAATCCCCGTTTTTCCAGATAAGGAATAAAAATTATGGAGCGTAAAAAAACAGACGCGGAAGATTTAGATCGAGCGTTGCGGTCTCTTCCGGTTCGAGCGCCTTCCGGACTGTTGAAGGACCGAATCATGGAGGCTGTCCGAAAGGAAGCTTCTCGGCGCGCAGCCCGTGCCGAACGCACTGTGTTGTGGTGGGCCATCGGGTTGTCGGCGGTCATTCTACTGCTGGGCGGATATGTCTTGTGCGATTACATGGAGAAGGTAATTTCTTCCTCCGAAATAGTTTCACGGGAAGCAGGGTCGGTGCTGGAGAGGTCGGTAAATCTCTCGAATCCGGCGCACTTTCTCCGCAAAGCGGGGCGTTGTCTTCCGGTAGCCGGGAGTGTTTTGGTTTTACTGTTGGCCGATTCTCTCTTGCACCGTCATTGGCGAAAACGAGGCCCCACCCGTAATTCCGCGGGATAATTTATCCGAACCGCACCTGCCGGAAGAATCCTTCCCCGAGTGTGATGCTACCTGCTCGGTTTCCGAGATGGCTGAAAAAATCCCGAATGCCCGTTGGGAAAGAAATGGGCGAGTGTGCTGCACAGACTCGGTCATCCTGCTGCTTTTACCGAAACGTCTTTTCCGAAGGGTAGCTACCCATCCGGGGCAGGTGGAAAGTTTCTTGCCGATTGTGTCTGTGGAAAAGTGAATTTTCGTATCTTTGAGCGTTGTATGGCAATATTTCCGGACGATTCGGCTACCGCTACTAAGGTCCGGTTTTTGCTGTCGGGAGGCGAGGTTCGCTAACCTAAATTTTCAGTGTATGGCAAGAAAATCGATGATAGTTCTCTTCGGCTGCTTGTGGATAGCGGGAAATGCCG
>JAJQAW010000187.1:0-2767 GCA_021203585.1 Rikenellaceae bacterium | reverse complement strand
AATTTAAAAACCATTACCTTTCCGGGCTCGAATTGTTCAGGGCGGAACAGTTTCTGGCCGCGCAAAAAGAGTTTGAAAAAGCGCAGGAAAATCTGCGCCTTCAAAACGAAATTTTTGCCGAAGAAGTCGAGTATTACCTGGCCGCTTGCGCTGCTGCCAATGGAAACGCCGACGCCGAACAACGGCTCACGGCTTTTCTGGAGAAATACCCCCACACCCTGTATCAGACCGATATTCGGCTGACACTGGGGAACCGCTACCAGGCGGATGGACGGTATGCGCAGGCGCTGGAACAATACGCCCAGGTCGATCCGGCTGGGCTGGCTCCCGCCGGCCGGAGCGAATTTTACTTCAACCGGGCTTATGCTTATTTCGCCAACCGCGAATACGCTTCGGCCCTCAGGGATTTTAATCTGGTAGGCAACGACCGGGTTTACGGGGCTTCGGCTACCTATTATAAAGCTTATATCGATTATGAGCAGGAGCAACCGGAATCGGCTCGGCGAGGATTCGAATCGCTGGCCTCGAATCGGCAATACGGGCCGATTATTCCTTTCTATCTGCTGCATATCGATTTCAAGAGCCGCAACTACCGGGCGGTGGTGGACAACGGCCCTGCGGTACTACAGTCCGCTGCGGGTGTACGCAAAGCCGAAACATTGCGGGTGATCGGGGAATCGTGGTATCACCTGGAAAACTATCCGGAAGCCCTCCGGTATTTGGAAACCTATGCCGCCGAGCATCCCGACCTGAGCCGGGAAGAACAATACATGATCGGGTATGCCGCCTATATGACCGGAGATTTCGCAAGGGCGGTCAACCACCTGGGTAAAGTTGCGGTCGGGGAGGATTTGTTGGCCCAAAACGCCAGCTTTCACATCGGCAGCGCGAGCCTTCGGATGGGCGATAAACAACGAGCCAAGCAAGCTTTCTCGCTGACCATGCGGCTGAACGAGGACCGAGCGGTGCAGGAAGAAGCCATGTTCAATTACGCCAAGCTGGAAGCCGAATTGGGCGGTATGTTCAACCAGTCGATCGAAACGATCAACGCTTTCCTGTCCGAATTCCCGGATTCTCCCCACCTGGACGAAGCCCGCGCTTACCTGATGGCAGCCTACCTGAACAATAAAAACTATGCGGCGGCCTACGATGCGGTGGTGAACATTCAGAATCCGGACAATGAAACGAAAGCGGCCCTGCAAAAAATCGCTTATTTTCGGGGACTGGAATTTTACATGGACGGAGAGTATGAAAAGGCCCGGGAAATGTTCGACGTAGCGGCGGCTAACCGGTATAGCGCCAAATACACCGCCTTGACCAACTTCTGGCAGGCCGAGGTGTACTACCGCCAGGGACAATACCTGCGGGCCATTCCGTTGTATCAGGATTTTATCGTGCTTTCACCCAAAGGGGACCGCGAAAATATATTGGCCCACTACAATCTGGCTTATTGCTACTTCAACCAGAAAAACCTGCGCGAGGCCAAAACCTGGTTCGACCGCTTTTTGGCGATTCACCCCGAAAACGACGAACTCAAGGCCGATACCTATAACCGCCTGGGGGACATCGATTATATGAACCGTAACTTTGCCGGGGCGATTAAGAATTACGAAACGGCCATTTCGGTCGGTTCCTCGGAAGCGGATTATTCCCGGTTCCAACGAGCTTTGGCTCTGGGATTGAGTTCCGGCTCTGCGGATAAAATCAATGCTTTGCAGCAAATCGTCAATTCGGATACCAGTGAGTATGCCGATGCGGCGATGTACGAATTGGGTTCCACCTACCGCAAGCAGGAACAATTCACACAAGCATCCTCTACCTTGAAAAGTTTCGTTCAGCGATACCCCGATTCACCCTATTACCTGAATGCGCTGATCGACCTCGGATTGATCAGTCAGAATTTGGGGCAGAATAACGAAGCGATGAATTACTACAAACAGGTGGTCGAACACTATCCGAATTCCTCGCAAGCCAAGGACGCCATGTTGGGAATCCAGAACCTGTATGTGGATGCCAACGATCCGCAGGGGTATTTTGCTTATGCCGAACGGGCGGGGATGGAGACCAATGTTAGCGCTATCGAACGGGATTCGCTGACTTTCCATGTGGCCGAGCGAATCCACCTCGGAGAAGACGCCCGTCGCTCCTTGCCCTTGATGCAAACTTACCTTTCGCAATTCCCGAACGGTAATTACGTGGCCAACGCCACCTACTACATTGCCGATAGCCAGATGCAACTGGGCGAAACGGAAGCGGCATTGGCCGGTTTTGAAAAGGTGGTGGACATGAAATTCAGCCCCTTCACGCTGGTCTCGTTGCAAAAAGCGGCTACGCTGAATTTTCAACGGGAAAATTATCACCAGGCAGCCGGCCAATACCGTCGGTTGAGCGAATTGGCCACGGTACGCGGAACAGTAGAACAGGCCCTGCTGGGGTATATCCGTTCGATGGATAAACTGGAGCAACCGCATGAAACGATTATGGCGGCCAATTACGTACTCGGGTCGGCCTTTGCCGGCGAAGAGGTGAAACTGGAAACCCAGTATGCACTCGGCCGCGCCTACCTGGCCCAGGGGGATCGGGAGCAAGCCTTGGATGCTTTCCGCAAAAGCGCCGCCAATATAAAGACCCGCAACGGTTCGGAATCCCAATATTGGGTGGTCCAATTGCTTTTCGATCAAGGGAATATCGATGAAGCCGAGGCCGAAATTTTTAAATTCTCGGACCACAATACCTCGCACCAATACTGGCTCGGGCGCTCCTTCCT
>JAJQAW010000399.1:954-5652 GCA_021203585.1 Rikenellaceae bacterium | reverse complement strand
TCGTATTTGGGTTGACGGAAAGCATCCCACAGACCTCCGTAGTAGGTATCCGGATGATATCCGCGCTGGTAGTCGAACGAATGCCATTGTGCTCCGCCGATAAATTGCCCGGTGGTCTGATACATCGCATCGTAGGAAGAAGCCAGTGAGAGCGCCTGTTTGATTTGCGCCTGTTCTCCCCAGTGGCGGGCTGCCCGGTTGGGGGTGTTGTGGGCGTACCAATCGTCCACCATCTCTCCGAACTCCCGGGTAAAGATGGGTTGGCGGAATTTTCCTTCGTCTTCCGGCCAACCGTAGATGACATCGTAGTGTTCGGCCGCTCCGGTCGGGGTTCTTCCGTGGCGGGAATCCGCGGCCATGAAGCAACCCGGATAGGGATACTCTTCTAACGTGATCCGACGGGTTTCCAACATAAAATCGTGCGGGTAGGGGGTTTCGTTCAACACCGGTTCCCACATAATAACCGAAGGGTGGTTCCGGTCGCGGCGGACCATCTGGCGCACATCCTCGTACACCCGTTGGGCAAAAATTTCATCCTTATTCCAGTACTGCCAACCCGGTGTGGCTACGATAATGAAAATTCCCAGCTCGTCGCAAGCATCCATAAAGGCGGGGTCCTGCGGATAGTGGGCCGACCGAATGATCCGGCATCCGGCGTCGCGGATCAGTTTGGCATCGCGCCATTGTTGGGAGTTGGGCGAAGCATTTCCCACATAGGCAAAGTCCTGGTGGCGGTTGGTTCCGATCAATTGTCCGAAGTATTCGCCGTTGAGGAAAAATCCTTCCGTGCCGCGGAATTCCAGCTTTCGAATCCCGATGCGGGTAATCCCACCGTCCAGGCAGCGATTGCCCTCCAAAATACGCGAGTGCACCTTATATAGATGCGGAGCATCCGGAGCCCACAACTGGGGATTGGTTACTGCAATGGATTGTTTTACTTGCCGCGAATGACCGGGGGATAGGGAGACCGAGGTCGTCTGTTTACCGATCTGGCGACCTTCGGCATCTTTCAAAACCGTTTCCACTTTCACCGAACGGCGGCGTGAGCTGCTGTTTTTTACATCCGTATCCACGTGAACCGTGGCGTGCGCCGGAGAAACCGGATCGCAGTGTACAAACACCCCGCCGCCAGCCGCACGATCGGCCTTGTTGGCGTCGGTAATGTGGACCGGATCGGTGGCGATCATCCACACATCGCGGTACATTCCGCCGTGGTAGGTAAAATCCAACACGCGTTGCGGTTTACCCGGCGCATAGGTGTTGTCGTCCGAGTTATCCGCCCGGACGGCAAGGACAAATTCTTCTCCCGGACGGATGCCCAGCTCGGTCAGTTCGAGGCTGAAGGGGAGATAACCACCGAAATGTTCCAGTACCGGCTCCCCGTTGAGGAAAACTTGGGCCTTTCCCATGACCGCTTCGAAATAAATATGGACCAGTTTGCCCGCCAGCGAAGGATCGAGCCGGTAGTGTTTGCGGTACCATACGATGCCCTGATAATTCCGGCCGCCGCTGGCCTCGGCCGGAACCAGTTCCGCCGTATGCGGAACGGCTACGATTTCCCAGGCCGAATCGTCGAAGCCGAACTGCTCGGCCCCGGGCACATCTCCTCGGTGGAAATGCCAGCCCACATTAAAATTATACACTTCCCGACCGCTGTTTTCCAGGGCGAAAAAACCGCCCACGGAAAATTCCGGTTGATAGGCCCATGCCGTGGTGGTCAATCCCACAGCCCATAAGCATAATCCAATGAATCTACGCATCTATCTTAAATTTTTGAAAATCCGATTACCTGCAAAGGTACTATTTTTAGCGGGATCCTGAAAAAAGTGCCCGGTTCTCCCGGACGCATTTTCCCGGTTGGAAAAAAAGCGTTAACTTCGATTTCCGCTTACACCGCCCAGCAACCCCTTTAAACCCGGAGTATGGCAAAGAAAATACGCATTAAAGATATCGCGGAAACGGCCGGTGTCTCGCCCGGTACAGTGGATCGGGTCCTGCACAATCGTGGAGACGTTTCCCCGGCCAGCCGACAGCGGGTCGAGGAAGCCTTGCGAAAAATGAATTACCGGCCCAATATCCATGTTTCCGCCCTTTCGATGAAGAAAAAATACCGGTTTGCGGTGACCATGCCGGAATTCTCTCCGGGCGAATATTGGGAATCGATTGAAAAGGGGATCCGACAGGCTTTGGAGGAATATGCCGGCCTGGATATCGACTTCCACTTCCTGTATTACGACCAGTTCGATCTGTATTCCTGCCGAAGCGCCTTCGAGCGGGTGATCGGGCTGCAGCCGGAGGCGGTAATCATCGGTCCTACCTTCCGGGACGAGACCCTTTACCTGGGCCATGCCTTGACCGAATTGAATATTCCATACGTGTTTGTCGACTCGATGATCGACGGTACGGCGCCGTTGGCTTTTTTTACCTCCCATTCCTTCGCCATCGGAGCGTTAATTTCCCGGTTGCTCACCAGCATTCTTCCGGAAAAGGCGGGAATTGCACTCTTTCAGGCCGTGCGTACCGGGGATGAAAGCGCCAACACGACTATCCTTCGCAAATCGGGATTTATGGCTTATATCGGTGAAAACAACCTGGATAATCCCCTGCATAAAGTACTTTATTCGGCTGTGGAGCCGGAAAAAAACAACCAGTTGATCGGTGATTTTTTCGAGCGGAATCCGCAGGTCCGGGGAGCTGTCATATTTAATTCACGGGGAAGCATGATCACCGATTATTTCCGACAGCGTAAAATCAAAGGGGTAAAAATAATTTGTGTCGATTTGATTCAGCGGAATGTAGAGGCTTTGAAAGCCGGTTATATCGAGTGGTTGCTCGGACAGCGGCCGCAGCAACAGGGCTATATGGCCGTAAAAGCTCTGTTTGAGTTTCTGGTCTATGGGACCCGTGTGAGGTGCGAAAATTACATGCCCATCGATATCGTAGCCCGCGAAAACGTGGATTTTTATTCCGAATTCCAGGATATCACCCTGACTAAATAAGGGGCTCTATCCGGTACGGTTATCAGGTAGGGTTTCCCTACGGGGGCTCTTGGCGGGTTACCCTTTCGGGTTTTCTTCTTGCTCACTCGGCAAGGCTCAAGCAAGCTTGGCTCCGCGCTTGGCTTGGCGTTCGGTTGAAAAAAAAGGTATACCCAACTTTTTGCATTTCCCTTTGCCCGATAAATATGCCCTTATAATTATCTTCCGCCGGGGAAGGTTCCACCCGAACTGCCGACCGTGCTGACCATCGAACCGGTTGTAAAGGTTCCGGCCGAACTACCCTTCGTATAAGCCGCACCGGTGTAATACCCGTGAAAATCCGTACCTCCGGAAATAGTTCCTCCCGTATAAATCGTATATCCGGTATTGGCCTGCAGAGCGGGAGTGGTAACCAAGACCGTGGTGGAATGATACGTTCTGGGTAGCCGGAAAGTCAACACCTCGCTCGAATCCGCGCTCTTTTCAATGCGCAATATGGAAAATTGCGATCCTCGGTAGATGACCGAATGCTGAGTACACGCGCTAGCCGTCGGCGTACTGGTGCTGCCTCCGATACCGACGGCTACTCCGCCGGTAATCGTGAACCGGTTTTGGTCGCAGTCAAACCCATCCTCCGGGGAACCTGCGCCCACGCTCACGATCATACCTCCGGAAATGGTCAGCGTACCGTTGGAATCCACGCCGTCGTTGGATTCACTGTAACAGTAAATATTTCCGCCGGTAATTTCGATGTGGTCCGATGCGTTGATGCAGTCGTCGTAAGCCCGGATGTCCAGATCGCCGCCGTTGATCGTAAGCGTAGCTTTGCTCTCCAGACCTTCGGCTTCGGTTTTCGAAGTGCGGATGGTAATCGTACCGCCGTTGACGGTCAAATTTCCCGTACTTTTTATCGCTTTGGCCGCCGTATCGTGGTTGCGGTCGTACACATATTGGTCCCCGGTGGTGGTAACGGTAATCCGGCCGTCTTCGATGGTGAGCGCTCCCCCCACGTTCAGTCCCTTGCCGCCGGAACCGGAACTGTAAGTGACGATTGTTCCGTTTTCGATCCGCATATCACCGTCGCATTTGATGGCGGCGCAGGAGGAAGTGTCGTTGTCCTGTTCATCGAAATAAGCATCTCCGGTAGTGGTGATATGGATTGTACCGCCCCGTATGTCGATGTCTTCGGTCACGTTGATTCCTTTGGACGCCGTTCCCGAAACCAGAATCGTGATCGTGCCGTCCGTTACGGTCAGGTACTCTTTGCTTTTTATCCCGTGTCCCTTCTCTCCGGTAGTAGTCAGCTGAATATCTCCGCCGTTGATCACCACGTAACCTTTTTCACATTCCAGGCCTTCACCCTCGGAGAGAGTTTTGATGCTTCCCCCGTCGATGCGAATGTAGTCGTTGGCATGCACCGCGTCGCTGGCCGCTTCCTTGATGACGATATTTCCGGAATTCAGCCGAAAATAATCGTCCGAACAGATGACATGTTTGTACTTGCCGCGTACTTCCAGATTACCGTTTCCCGCCAGGTAATCGGTGCCTTCGAATACCAGTTGGCCTTCGCTGAAAAAAGTTCCTTTCATATCTTCCCCGGACACAGCCGAACTGTAATCGGGACCGTCGATCAAGCGGTTATTCGTGCCGTCGACCAAGATTACCGTCGTCTTCTTTCCGCACTGAGTGGTGATCGCCGCCCCCACCGGATTGGTAATTC